>JAEEUA010000034.1 GCA_016286775.1 Bacteroidales bacterium | reverse complement strand
CATCGTGAGCCGAACTGCCCAGAAGGAACTCTTCGTCGTAATAGCCCTGTTCGATTTGCTCTATTTCGCTTATGGCCGAAGTGTCGAGAACAATGGTGCGATCAGTAAGTTTCTGGCGCAACTGGTTTCGGAGCCATGCTATCTCTTCAGCTTCGGATAGTCCCAGTGGCGCATTGAGGTCGCCTTTCAGCACACCCACTCTTGCCCGGATACTCGGGACCCCCTTGCTCTGAAGTTTCTGGGGATTGGAATGCAAAGCGCCTTGCATCAACTCGGGATCGGTGTCATAGAGCATCGTTCCATGCACGATATTGCGGTCGGCAATATGGTAGAAGGCATTGCCGCAAACCTTGCCCTTGCCCATCAGGATAACATCGTTGCGTCCGTGAACCTCTGTATGAGCGCCTAATTCGTTCAGGCTTTGTGAAACGGTGGTGGCATACTCCAGAAAGATGGGTTCCACCTTGCCGTGTGTCGTGACGAGACTGATCATGATGTTGCCCTCGTCGGCGAAGATGGCTCCTCCACCACTCTTTCGACGAATGACATCGATGTGGTTCTCACGGCAGAAATCCAGGTTGACTTCCTGATGAGCCACCTGGTTGCGACCCATCACAACAGTTCGACCCAATTGCCAGGTGAAAAGGTAATTGTCGGCAGGCAGATGACGGGCAATCCATTCCTCAGCAGCCAGATAGAACGGCGCACGCTTCTGTGCCACAGCAAGTGGCTCGACCCTAGCGGAAGAGTAGTCCGGAATCTCGACATAGCAGGCAGGGAAATGCATAGTACCCCTTGGATGTGTTTTTTAGCTTTGGTTGCTTGTGCAAATTAAATGGAATTCCGCGAAATTACAAAATAAATCGGGCAAAAAATGGCAAAAAGACAAGAATTACTCCGTTGAAAAGGAGTTTCGAAATACAATCATTACAAAATGACACGATTCGGGAGGACCCGAACACGTGTCATTAATTGTTCAGCTCATTGGTCAGAGTCACCGATGCCACATTGCCCGTCTTTTGAACCTCATTGAAAAGAGCCACATAGTTGGGCTTTCCATAAGAGACGACAACAAAGTTGATGATGGTCTGTTTCTCAGAGAAGTTGTAGCGCAGGAACTCGTCTGAAATGTGGATGTTATATTGCTTGAGCAAGTCACGAAGTGTAGCCACATCGTCCATGATGCCATTCACTTTAACACGGATAATCTTGCTTTCGCCTGCACGAATGAAGCGCGTCACATAGCGGTCGGCATACGAGAGCACGAAGATGATGAGCAACGTTGCCACCGTGGAAATGATGTACATACCTGCTCCGATGGCCAAACCGATGGAGGCTGTCATCCAGATGCCGGCAGCCGTGGTTAGTCCCTTCACCGAGCCCTTCATCTGAATGATGGCACCTGCACCCAGAAAACCTACGCCCGATACCACCTGCGCAGCAATGCGTCCGGGGTCACCATTCTTCAAGCCCAGATACTCCTGCGGGATGTAGATGGACACCAGCATCGCCATGGTGGCGCCCATGCAAATCAGCGAGAAGGTGCGCATACCAGCGAACTGGCCCTTGTGATGACGCTCCAGGCCTATCACGCCACCCAGTACAAAACTAAGCAGCAATTTGTAGATGGCTCCCACCAGATTGATGTTGGGGCTGGCTATCAGCGAATATATCTCATTGATTGCTTCCATATCGAAAAAATTCACTTCGAATTAAAATAAAGAATCAACAGCACCACAACGACAATCAGGAAGAGCACAATGTAGAGTGTCTTCCTGCTGTTTCCTTTCTTTGCAGGCAACTGGGGCTGGGGCTTTTGAGTTGTGATACTGGTTGTTCCCTGCTTGACGACAACAGGTTCAGGCTTCTTCACCAGAGAACGGAGCGGCTCGACCACGGCATTCACCGTGTCGCTCGTCAGATAGATATGCTGGGCGAGGGTACGCAGTTCGAGAAACGAAGCATCGACCTCCGTCTTGCCGCTTTTTGCCGAAGCGACAGTATCAACAAATTCCTCGATTTGACCATAGATTTCACCATTCCCAGGGAAAAAGCGTCCTATATCGCTGCGATAGTTCTTCAGCGACTTGCCCTTGAGGCACACGTCCTTGACCAAATCGTTGACAAACTGGACGCTTGAGGCACCAATGTGACTTCTTTCTTCCATTATCCTACATTTGATGAATGAAACTATTATTTACCTCAAAGACCCTTCACCACATTGATCATCTCGATAGCCGAAAGCATTGCATCGGCACCCTTGTTGCCGGCCTTTGTTCCAGCACGCTCGATAGCCTGCTCGATGCTATCGGTGGTGAGGATACCATTGGTGACAGGGACCCCACTGCGGAGGCTGGCTGTCGCAATACCCTTTGCACTTTCGTTGGCCACCATATCGAAATGAGGCGTTGCACCGCGAATCACTGCACCGAGACATACTACTGCATCATATTTGCCCGACTCAGCCATCTTCAAGGCCACCAGTGGAATCTCGAATGCTCCTGGTACATAGGTCAAGGTGAGATCGTCACTATTGCCGCCATGACGCACGAAGCAGTCTTCGGCACCACTGATGAGACGATCGACGATAAAGTCATTGAAACGCGAAGCCACGATACCTATCTTCTGGCCAGCGGCTGTGAGGTTACCTTCAATTCTTTTCATATTCTTAGATTATTGTTTGATGTCCTTATATTTTTTTCGCAAATCCTTGACGTGCAGCAGATGTCCCATCTTCGCGAACTTGGTGTACAAATAGAACTCGTCTTTCTCATTGCACGTCATCTCGATAGGCTCACGACCTACCACCTTGAGGCCGAATCCATCGAGGCCTTCTATCTTGGCGGGATTATTTGTCATGAGGATGAGTTCATGAATGCCGAGGTCGGCAAGGATGGAAGCTCCCGTACCATATTCACGAAGGTCAGCAGCAAAGCCCAGTGCCAGGTTGGCTTCCACCGTGTCCATGCCCTGATCCTGCAGATGATAGGCCTTGAGCTTGTTGATCAGACCGATTCCACGACCTTCCTGACGCAAGTAGAGCAGGACGCCACGACCTCGCTGATCGATGCGGCGCATGGCCTCGGCCAGTTGTTCGCCACAGTCGCAACGCAAGCTGCCAAAGGCGTCTCCCGTGAGACATTCCGAATGAACACGACAAAGAACAGGCTCATCGGTAGTGACGTCACCCTTGACAAGTGCGACATGATGTTCTCCGGTCACGCGGTTAACGTATCCATAAGCTCTGAATGTCCCATACTTGGTGGGAAGTTCGGCATCGGTGATCTGATCGACAAGTTTCTCGGTGCGACGACGATATTTCACCAAATCGGCGATGGTGATGGCCACCAGATTGTGCTTCTTTGCGAACTCAAGCAATTCGGCAGTGCGCATCATCGTACCATCCTCCCGCATAATTTCGCAACAGAGGCCGCATTCCTTCAATCCAGCAAGACGGCAAAGATCGACAGTGGCTTCGGTGTGGCCCGTTCGAACCAGCACACCTCCATCGCGTGCCTGAAGGGGGAACATGTGACCTGGACGACGGAAATCCATGGGCTTGGCATTGTCGTCAACCGTAGCACGTGCAGTGATACCGCGCTCGACTGCCGAGATGCCTGTCGATGTGGAACGATGGTCGATGCTGATGGTAAATGCGGTGAGATGGTTATCGCCGTTGTTGGCACACATCTGGGGCAAAGCAAGCTTTTCGCAGATCTCCCGGCTCATGGGCATACAGATAAGACCCTTGGCCTCAGAAGCCATGAAGTTCACGTTTTCTGTGGTCGCAAATTCTGCCGCACAGATGAGGTCTCCCTCATTTTCACGATCGGGGTCATCGAGAGCCAGAATGCATTGGCCAGCCTTGATGGCTTCGATGGCCTCTTCTATGGTGTTGAATTGATTCATTGGTTTTCTTTTATCTTATTTTCTATAGTGACTATATTAATTATAGTCACTATATCATAACGACCATTAAATAGTCTAAAGGAATCCATTGTCCCTAAGTTTGTCCATGATGCCCTCGTCAGGAGTTTTGCCGAGGAGTTTCTCGACATACTTGGCAATGATGTCATTCTCCAGATTCACCAGATCGCCCACTCGAGCTTGATGAAGGGTAGTGACTGCCTGGGTATGTGGAATTAGCGAAACGGAAAAAGAACGCTCATCGACACGAGCCACAGTCAACGAAACGCCCTGGACTGTGATGCTTCCCTTCTCAATGATGTAGCGGAGAAGTTTGCTGTCACACTCTATGGTGAGCCACAAGGCCGTGTCATCCTGACGACGCGCAGCAATACGTCCCGTGCCATCGATATGACCAGACACAATATGACCACCCAGCCGAGAATGCAAGGTCAAGGCCCGCTCCAAGTTAACAAGGCTCCCAGGCTGCAATTGACCCAAAGCGGTGCGTTCCACAGTTTCGGGCATCACGTCAGCGGTAAAGCCATGATCATGAAGGCAGGTCACCGTGAGGCATACGCCATTGGTGGCAATGCTATCCCCAATCTTCGTGTCTTGTGCGACGAGGTTAGCTTCCACCTCAAGCATAAAGCTTTTGACTCCCCGATGAAGGGCCTTCACACGGCCCACTTCTTCGATAATTCCTGTGAACAATGATTTATTATTTTTTCCGGAATTCCGGAATAACGGTATAACGGAATACCGAAATACCGGAATACCGGAATAACGATTATCTCTTTACTTCGAAACCAATCCCCTGACGAGAAGATCCTCACCAATCCTTTCGACCAGAACATCCTGGAGCCTCATCGCCTGTGCCATCTTCGAAAAGCCGAGGCCCTCGACGGGAGTCTTGGCATCGACTCCTCCCACAAGTTTCGGTGCTATGAATGCAAACACTTCATCGACCAAGCCCTCTCGCATGAAAGACTCGTTCAACGTGCCGCCTCCTTCGAGTAGGATGCCATCAATCTTTTCCTTCCCCGCACGAATAAGGAGATCCTGGGGCGTATTGCAGCACCACGTCTTGACTCCAGCCCGATTAAGCTGAGCCAGGCGGCGCAAATCGGCACCTTCGGCATAAACTACTACGGTCGGGATTTCGCGAGCAGTACGAACCAGATTGCATTCGAGAGGCAGGCGGGCCTGGCGGTCAGCCACAAGACGGATGGGATTGCGAGCAGCAGGATATTTCGGGATACGGGTATCGAGCATCGGATTGTCAACGAGGACCGTCCCGATGCCGCACAAGATACCTTTCAGCTCACGACGAAGATAATGCACACGAAGTCTGGCTTCCTCGCCCGACACCCACTTGCTGTCACCCCGGCGTGTACAAATCTTGCCATCGAGTGTCATGGCATATTTCATCACTACCCAAGGAAGACCTGTAGTGATATACTTCAAAAAGACGCGATTCTGATAACGCAGTTCCTTCTCAAGACTTTCGACCACCTCTACTTCGATATCGGCAGCCAGAAGTTTTTCGATGCCCTTACCGGCAACGAGAGGATTAGGATCGCGCAGGCCAATGACCACTCGACCAATCCGATGCTCGATAATGGCATCGGTACAAGGAGGTTGATGGCCGTGGTGACAACAAGGTTCCAGCGTCACATACATAGTAGCACCCTTGCAATTGGCACCACGTCGAACAGCATCCTCAAAAGCATTTCGTTCGGCATGCAGGTCGCCATAACGCTCGTGATAACCCTCGGCAATCACCTTGCCATCACGCACAATGAGTGCCCCCACAAGCGGATTGGGATTCACTGCTCCCTCTCCCTTTTGGGCAAGTGCCATGGCTTTTCGCATCAGCACAATATCGTCGGTAGTTATCATAATTCGTCACCAATGGATGAAATACGGCGCAAAGATAATACATTTTCTGCGAATTCCCAAGAAAAAAAGGACTTTTAGCTATTTTTTACAGACAAAATTTTGAGAATACCTAAAAAATTCATATATTTGCAAAGCATTTCGAAGCGAAACTTGTTTATCCCTTTGATCCATGAACAGCAAACCCTCTAAAACCATGCATATATGAATAGATTATTGACCTTATTGTTTGCCTCTCTGACAGCTCTTGCCGGTTATGCAGACACCTCCTCCGAAAATGCCAATGATGCCAGTTCTCCTAAACCAGAATTCCCCACGGAAGAAACCTACGAATCAGGATTTCTCGGCACTCCCATCAATCAAGCCATCGAGCGTGGAATGCGACGTGCCGACCGTGAGATGGAGTTCAAGTATGGACGCACCGTAACCCAGTTTGCCACAGCCCCGAAAGTCGGCGGATATTACATGTCGGGGTATTACTACAGCAGCCAGGATGGAGCACACGATGGCGACGGATTCAAGCAAAAGAACGTGCGCCTCTACGTGAGCGGCTCTGTCTTCAAGCATTTCAACTATCTCGTTCAAGTACAGCTTGCGAATGCAGCCTTCCATATGAAAGACTTCTGGTTGGAGTGGAAGAGATTCCCGGAATTCAGCGTAAAAGTAGGCCAGTTCATCCGTGTCTTTGGGTTCGAAAATCCTTACAATCCGTTCGAATATCGAGACGGTGCCTATGCCATGATCACACAGAAGCTCGCCGCTCAGGCCGACTACATCGGCACAGATAATGGAGGAGGTCGTGACCAAGGCATTCAGGTGCAAGGTGACCTTTTCCCTGTGGGCATGGACCAGCATCGTCTGATTCATTATCAGCTCATGCTTTCCAATGGTCAGACCATCAATACGGGCGATGCGAATGGGAAGAAAGACCTGTCGGGCACCATTCAGGTGCAACCAATCAAGGGCTTCTATCTAGCCCTCTATGGATGGACGGGCGATCACAAGGCAAACAACGTCACCGTCAACCGCAATCGTTACATGATTTCGGCATTCTACGATGTCAACGAATGGACTGCTCGAGCCGAATACGCCCACTCCACAGGTCACAAGATCAGCGACTACAATGCAGCTACCGGCGAATGGTCGGGCGCTGGCAAGGCTCAAGGATGGTATGCGACACTCGGGGTTCCCTTCAACGATTGGTTCAAGCTTTGGCTTAAGTACGACGCTTACCAAGATGATGCCAGATGGAGCAGCACAAGGCAAGTCTATTCCATCAGCCCTAACATCCAGATTCACAAGAACCTCTGGTTTCAACCCCGTGTGGGCTATGTTCATGACCGCACATTCGATGACAAATGGATAGAGGTTTCGATTGAGACAGGCGTCCGTTTTTGAATCATTCTTCCTTCCGTCCTTCTACGCAGATTATCCTCCCGATAGTCTGTGCGGATTCTCAAGATTTCACGAGGCTACCGGGCTTCCATATCGTCCCAAATATCTCGTTTCTTGACCCTTTCCAGCTCATACAAGTATAAAAAATGCAAAATATTAACTAAAAATTTGCATCATTCAACGAAATACCTTATATTTGCAGCGAATTACAATAAGTGAGAGATTTCAACACCATTATCAACCCTTGATGCCCAAGTCCAGTCAGTCCCTGGGTCTCATATAAAACGTAATAACCATGAAGTCGATCCAAGAAATCAACCGAGTCTATCTTGAGAAGCATCTCGAAAAGACGCCTCATGACGTCGAGTTGCTCGATGCGTACACGAAGGAGCCCAAGTGCCTCCCTGTTCATGAAAGTACCGAGGACCTGGCTGAAGGCACTCCCGTCCTCACGAATTACGGTCTGATGGCCTTAAGCTTGGATGATGACTACATGCAAGGTTTCTACGTGCCGAAATGCGAGGAATTACTCAACTCCAATCGGCATCTGGATCCACTAACTGTACGTACCCTTCGTGCCAGCCTCATCGAGTTCGCTATGCTGGGGTGCATCGAAGCACAGCAAGTCATCGATAAATTCCTCCTTGAATACGGAAAGGGGGACAACGAAATGCTCGCCAACATCGTCCTAAACCGTTGGCCGGAACGCCACAACCTCCATCGCTTCCTGGCCATCCAATCAGGTGGCACAGATCCGAATGTCGATCATACCTCCTTCCACCGAGCCATGACCGAGATACGTTCGGGAAGCAAGCGGACACGCTGGGTCAACTACTTCTTCCCACAGATGAAGACCGACCGCGATCTGCCTACCTTCTACTACAGTCTGCGCGACGAGACCGAGGCTCTCATTTATATCAACCATCCGATGCTCCGCAAACGCCTGCTCAAGATGTGCGAAGCCATTCTTCAGAGCGATCATTCCATCTTCGAGATCTTCTCACGTTTCGACATCAAGATGATCCGTTCCTGCATCGACCTATTCTCTCGCATCTCTACAGTTAGTATGTTTGAACAGATGCGTGATGAATATGGCTGGAAATACTATGATGACAAGTTTTAGAACGTGTGTCCGAGACTGAGATAGAAGAAGAGTTCTTTTGTGCGATTGCTCCACCCCAAATCGGCACTGATCGGACCTAACAAGGTCTGATAGGCAGCACCTACCTCAGTACCCCACATCGTATGGGCGGACATGATGTCCTTCAAATGGTCATCCTGTTGTGCTGCAGCAACTTTGGCAACAAAATAGCCATTCTTTATGACCTGAAGCTGGGCCTTCAGCTGAGCAGCTACAAATGCGTTCTCAGCCACTTCGGCGTGTCCGATACCTGGGAATGGCATCTGCTGAGCCAGGTAACGTCCGAAGAAATTACCGCCAATGAGATTGCCTTGCACACGATGAATATCTGTTCCAAAAAGAAGACGACCAAAAAGACTGGGCTGCACGGCAAGACGACTGCCCAATGGTATGGAAGTGCGGAATACAGCATCAGCAGCCGAGAAGCCTATGTGATCATTGTAGGTCGCCATATTGTCGGTGTAGAAAGCGAAACCTGCTTTGAAGAATGAGCCACGTGTCGGGAAGTACCAGTCATTTTCAGTGTTGAAGCGAGTTCTGGCATAGTAACTGTAGTTTCTCTCGTTTGCCACCGAGGTCAGGTTTCTGACTTCGTCGTAATGGATGTTTGTAAGCATGTCGCCGACATGATAATACTCCCACTTGGCGCCTAACCTGAAATCGAATTTGTGGAAATGGAACTCCACGACCGAATAATCGACAGCATGATAATTAAAGGTGCCGTTGCCCATCTTGTCTCCCCTGTAATACAGGCTGATGTCATTATAGCCATACTCGTACGACAGTCGTCCTTTCGTGGAATAGAACGACTGGTGTATCAGTTCGGCCTTGGCCTTTACACGACGACCCAGACGCAATGAGAAAGACATCGCAAAGGGCTTCTTGACTCGCATGGGAACATCCATTCGAAGATTGATTGCAGCCATCTCTTCGTTATCGAAACGCCCACCGACATGGAAACGTGCCGTCTGATGTGTTCCGGCCGTAAATAACGCGACCTGCTTTCCCTCGTAGTTCAACTGGTAATCGATATCGTCATATAGGAAATCACCTCGTAGTGTACTGGCAATCTGCTCAGCCGTATTGATATCAATGCTGCTCGCTTTCTTAAGATGGTATTTTCCACGAATAAAACGTTCATCATACTTATTGATTCCCTCAAATCGGAATTCCTTCACGGGGGTAGCTGCATTCATCGGTTCCATCTCCTGATGTGCTACTGGCTGCACCTTATAATCAGGCGGCAAACCCAGTTTACTTTTCAGTTCCATGAGTTCGTCCCAATGAGCCATAGCTGCCTCCTCGCCACGTCGTATCAGCGTATCGACAGCCTCTGTCGTGAAACTGATAGTTCCGTATGGACGAGGATCGACCATCATCAACAAGTCTGTCATAGCCATATTTTCTTCAATCTTGTTACCCGTGCTCATGCCGATATAGAGGCCCACCATATCGAAGGTTGATGTCACCTTGTCCGGATCGGGTTCGTCGCCGAGGAACCGCACGCCGATGATATAATCGGCACCCATCTCCTTGGCCAAATCAGCAGGATAATTGTTCTTCATGCCTCCATCGGCCAGGATCATATTGCCTTTTCGCACTGGCGCAAAGGCGGCAGGGATGGCCATCGTGGCACGCAGGGCCTGAGCAAGATGTCCGCTATGAAAATCATATTCCGTATCGGAGATGACATCCGTGGCCGCACAGGCGAAAGGTCTTGGCAAGGTGTTGAAGTCGATGCTGTCACGATAACCTTTGGTCAGACGATAAAATAGAGTCGCCAGGTTTTTTCCACGCAGTACACCGGCCTTGGCAGCCTTCTCCTTCGATTTGGCGGACACCCCACGACTGAAGAAATAGGTGTTCTTCATCTCGCGGTCGTCGAGCGTCTGTCGCTCCGAATATTCCTGGTCGGAGAGCAGGAACATCCAATCCTGTGCCCTCACGATCGAGTCAATCTGCATGGGAGTGTAGCCCATACTATAGAGTCCGCCGATAAGGCCACCCATTGATGTACCCGTGACGATATCTACAGGGATGCCGGCACGCTCAAGGACCTTCAGAACTCCGATGTGAATCACGCCCTTGGCACCTCCTCCCGAAAGACTAAGCCCCACCTTCGGACGATTGTCATCCGACTTGGTCTGTGCTTCCACTTGCTGGGCTGACACACACAACAGCATAAGGGAAATCAACAATAATAACACTTTGTTCATGGCGAAAAAATTTATAAAATGAATGTTAGATTAGCATAGTAAAACGTGTTTTCACTTTCCGTACTTATCCATCATATCATAGAAGGTTTTCGGGTCTTTAAGCGAACCTCCTTCTGCAAAGCGGTCTATCTTGTACTTGGCGGCCATCTTCTTGATAAGCTCATAACTGCCTGACCTGGCTCCTTCCTTCGTCATGACACGGCATTGCATATAGGCCGGCACCATCTTCTGAAGCCGCACACGGTCACGAATATATTCGGTCTCTGCTGCCTTCTCGGCTTGAGAGAGGATGGCAAGTGCCTTGTTGATAAAGGCATCGGTGTAGGTGGATCGACCATGGTAGATGCTCGTCTGGCATGTGAGATGGGAATCTTTGCCTGCCAATCCATTCACCAGTGCAAGATATTCCTTCATCTTTGGTGCAGCCTTGCCATAATACGCCTTGATGAACTCATCAATGATGGCGTCTGCATCCGCATCCGGATTCCACATCAGCTTGGCAAGCAGATAGGCCTTCAATTCAGCAAAGTCACCACCTGGCACATCGTACGACCCCTCCTCCATCACGCCGATAGCCTTGTTTTTGCGAAAAGTCTGCAGGTTGCTCTGCAGGACACGAATGTTGGGGAATGGCAAGAGATACTGCTGGAACGTCGTGACATAGTCCCAGACATAGAGATGCGGGGAGATCCTGCTCCATTCCTGCATATCCCTGAGGAAGGAGGTGTTCTGGCTGCATCGATTTATGCTATGCGAAAAACAGCATTCGATGCTGCTAAGACGTATCACCACATTCTGTCGAGGCTGGATGCCCTGAGGTGCCTTGCGGGTATATTGGTAGGCGAAAGTGCCGATATACTTGTCGGGGAAATCCTTCTCAACTGCAGCTGCCACCTGATTGACAAACCAAAGCATTGCACCTGACTCTCCGCCATATTTTTTTACCAGCTTTTGGCATTCCTTGCACTGGCAGGGGTTCCGGTTGTCGTTCTGTGTCACCGAATAGATGAGGAAGTATGGATAATTGGTCATCACTTCCTTGATGCGACTGATACAGATGCGCAACACGTCCTTGTTCGACAGGCAAAGCTGGTCGGTGGTGCGTTTTCCTCCTCGTAAACTGAAGTATTCGGGATGTTTCTTGAAATAGACATCCGGCTTGCAAAGTTTGTTGAAGGTATGCACCGACCAGAAAGCTTCGCTGGGGACCTGAATAGTGCCATGGCTCGTCTTCAGGGAGTTCTTGCGTCCGTGGGTCTTGTTGCGCAAGGTCCATTTGGCATCGAACGAATCATAATAATATAGATCGCGCGAAAGGAATGCAGGTTCCTCCTTGTCGTAAAGCTTGTCAAACTCGTATTTCTTCTTGCGTGGGACGAAAGAGAAATCCTTGGTGTACCAACGGCATCCCATCTCGTTCTCGAGGAAGGAGTAAACGCCATAGAGGGTGCCTATCTCCTTGCCTCCATAGATATAGAGGTCACCGCCCACGTTTCCATACACAAAGCCCTGATCATCTGCTTTCGGTCGTGCTGCCTTGACGAGCAGTTTCACCTCGTTGCCATAGCCAACCAAGATGCGCCTGCCTTGCGTTCCCTTCTGCTCACCGACAATCGAAAGTTTCGCCCCACCTACCTGCTGTAGCCAATATTGTAGTTCATCTGCAGCATAACGTTCGGTAGTCGAAGCTCCGTCAGCGACAACGATGCGATAAGTAGAACGTCCCGAATCAAACAGCGTATAGGCGTTGACCTGCAGAAGTCCAACATATAGCAAGAATGCCAAGATCGCGATTACCCTTTTCATACGTCATTATCTGAATCGATACTGCTTCTTCTTTTTGGTATTCTGCTTCACAAACGCACGCGTCACAAAGAGCATGATTGCAAAGAGGAAAGCCATGAATACACAACCTATAGCACCTGCCTTCGAGCCGATGCCGAAGAAGCAGTAGCCTGCGCCCAACAATGCAGCCAAAATGAAGATGGAAACTACGATGGTGTAGATTCGAGCGAATTTCTGTAACATATTATAAACGGTATTTGAATAGTAGGATGTATTTTCAGGAAAGAGGTTTCTTCCTCAGAACGGATAGCCCACCGCCAGGTTCCAGCCAAGGTTCTTGAGCAGAGCATGCCGACAGTTGAAGTAACTGGGATCGATGTCGTTCGGATCATGGATCGGGACACCAATATCCAGGCGGATGACAAACATGTCGAGATTGAGGCGCAGACCAAAACCGACATCAAATGCAAGTTGCTTCACCAGATTGCGTTCGAGCTGCTCTCCTTCGCTATAGGCCTTCATGTAATCGCAGAAGAACTGATACACTTCTTCATTCAAGACACTATGAGCCAGATCGTAGTCTTCCTGTGTCAGAGCTGTTGAGCGAAGCCTCCAGACATTGCCGGCATCGGCAAACAAGGCTCCGTGAAAGGCTCCTGCTATCGGGAATCGCAATTCGACATTGCCCTCCAGCTTGATGTCTCCGACTCGCTGCAGGTACGAATATTCATCATCGCCGTAGAGCGATATCCATCGGGTTCTGCCAGGTCCGACACCTCGCACTGCAAATCCGCGCAGAGAATTGGGGCCACCGATGTAGAACTGTTCGCTGTAGGGCAAATCCACGGAATTACCGTAGGCATAGCCAATGCCACCCTGCACACGACCAGCGACCTTGATATCTCCACTGATGGTATGCGTATAGCGCAACTCTGCTGTGGCCTTGAGGAACTGCGAGAACTTCAGGAAGAACAACTGCCGTTCACCCTGCTTGCGATGTGATCCCATCTGCCCCGTCAATACGTCCGTAATACCACCTGCTTCGGCAAGTGTCACCTTCGCATATTCCCGATGCGGACGCGATGACGTGGACGCTGCGTTGTCAAAAGTCCAGCTCACCTCCATCTGTGGTATGAATTGATTTTCGAACGCATGTTCCAGACTTTGATACTTTCCAATCATTTCCTCGAAAGCATCAGTCTTGTTGAAGGACGAGACGTAGGTCAGTTTCAACGGAGTAAAGGTCATGGAATTGTACTTGTCAAGCCCGAAGCCATACTCGATGGCGCCACTTGCCTTCACCATGTCGAGCCAACCTGCACGACGCATCCAATCAATCGATACACTATAAGTCGATGAGACAGGCTTCTCACGCACCGGCCGGAAGTAATGGGGAATCTGCAGACGAGGCACCGAGAGCGACACCTTTCCTCCCAGCTCATAACTGTTGAGGCGATTGCCGCTGCTTGCGTTTCTGCCCGTACTCCATTCGTAGGTACCATCCAGCTGGAAGACCAGTTTTTCTCCACCTCCAAAAAGGTTGCGACGCATGGCCTTGAACGTCGCTCCCGGGCCAGCCTGGTTGTTGTCCTTATAGACGGCACCGATTTCGGTGGTGCCTGTCCAGGGATAATCAAAGGCCGCATTGATGACGAGACGCACACGGGTTGTATCGACGAGAGTATCAGCTGCCAAACGGATGATTTCGGTCTCAATTGGGTAATATTTGAAAGTATTGAGGCGTGAAATCAGCTCCCTTGCCAACGATATCCTGCCGGGAGTGAGGAGGGCACGACGACGGAAACCCAACGACCGGCGCAGATTCCGGGTCTTCATCTTCTGCTCTGGACCATTCCATCCCACTGTCAGGAATCGGAGGGTATCAAAATGCTGCGACCGCAGGCTTGCGCCCATATCCAGCTTGAAATGCACAGAATCGATGGTACAGGGTGTCAGAGCCTTGCGGTCGGCACCGGGTCCTACCACCACACGCAGATTGACCGTTCCTCCCTGTTGGGTACTGTCGGCCAGATACTTGACATATCGGGACTCGAAGAAATAATAGCCCGAATCCTTCAGCACATCGGCAATACGTATCCGCTCCTGGTCCAGATTGGTGTAAGAGAAGCGGTCGCCACTGCGCAACAGGCTCTCGCCGAGTGTATGGTTCACGATGCTGTCGATGCGTGGGTATGGGCTTCGCACATAGGTCACCGTTCCAAGGCGCGACTTACGATGATAGTTGACCGTATAGGAAATCTTGGCCTTCAGCGAATCCTTCTTGTCATAGATGGTATCAAAGCCCACCGAAGCATTGAAGTAGCCTTCGTCCTTGAGTGCCGCTTCAGCAGCATGTGCACGCAACTCGGGATTGACCTGGCTGATCAGTGTCGGATCGCTCTTGAAATGTTTCCAGAACCAATACTTGAAGCCCTTCTCCTCCTTCGGGTGAAGTCCATTGTAGATCCACAGTCCCACGGGGAAGGGTGAAATGTGATAGGCCGAACCGAACAATGAACTGTTGGGGGCCACCTCCAGTTTGGTTGCCAACGCTTCCCCCACCATTGCATCGACCGTATCAACTTTGTTGTGATGGATTTTCGAAACGCCCGTATAGAGCACCTCACCCTCAGGCAGATTCCGCGTGATGCTGCAAGCTGTGAAGCTGAGCACCAGCAGGACGACTGCCGTCAGGTAAGTCAGGCTATAGCGACGTTGCAAAGATGCCTGCACAAGACTATTCGGACGTTTGTTCTGTTTCATTGTTTTCAATTGTGAGGGCAGGAGTTACCAGAGTGTCAGGAACTTGTGGCGTTTGAGGTGTCTCAGGTCCTTCCGCGCTATCCAGATCAATCAGGAACAGGGTCCGGCGTTCGTTCTCCTCTTCCTGCTGCTGCAGTCTGCGGATATGCTCCTGGATACGGGCACGTCGTTTGCGGCTGGTGGGAAGAAGGAGTTGTCTGAACCGATAGCCGGAACGCTCCTGGATATAGCTGACACCTGCCTCGACGACTTCACCTTCGAGGACAGACTCATAGTTGGTCCGACGATACACCTTGATATAATGCGAACCATCCTTCTTGATCAGATATTCGATTGACATGTCGCCAAGCTGGGCACCATTGCCACGATTGGCATCGCCACCGCTGCTCACCTGACCGCCCACCGTGGCACGCACACGTTCGTTGAAGAGGGTCTTGGTGACCTTGACCGAATAGTCGGTACGCGTGTTGCCCGACTCGGTATTGTACGTATCGACACCAATATCGATGGTCGTGCCTTTCATATTTCCAATAAGCGACTCCAGCTGGCGATTGAGCATCGACGAGAGGGCTGCATTTGCCGTGCCAAGACCTGCTGAACTGCTGCTGCCCGGTCCCAGATAGGTCTGCGAGATCAGAAGCATCAGGCCAATCTTCGAACGGTCGTCATCGGTTAGCGATGCAAGCTCCGAATTGATGGCACCATCGTTGGGTGCGTTGCAGTCAAATGTGATCTGCAGTTTCTCAAGGGTGCCTGTAATGGCTATCGAGACAAGGAAAGTGACCAGTCGCGTCTGGTTATCGACATTCACCGTTGCCTTCACGTCCTCAGTGGCAAGGATGTTGATGAGAGGATCGTCCGGTTCACTACCATTCCAGTTGACCAGGCTGGAGCTGTTGATGTCGAATGTCTTGACCATTGGAAGAATGGGCAGCTTGTAGTTCACCTTGCCATTGACGATGTCGTAGGTGCCGTTCATGATGAATTCTCCCCGGTTGTCGGTACGCAGATTGAGACTGCCGCCTCCCACGATATCCACCTTGTTGTTCTCTTGGTCCAGATATGCCGTCACCTTCATATCCTTGTCTATCTCGATACTGAGTCGAACATTCATGCCTTCATCAGCCTGGTCCTGCAAAGGCTGCCGGCGACGCATCCCGGCCAATTCCAGCTCACGGTCAAATTGTCTGAAATTGACGAACTCAACGATGTCATCAATCCGGCTGTTCTCCTGCAAGGGGTCATCCGACATGTAATAGCTCAGGTTGGTGCCCGAAAGCACCCGCAATGATCCACTGACATCAAGCCTGTTCAATGTGCCACGCACCTTGATATTGGGGGTAATAGGCAAGCGTCCGGTAATATATTGGTCCTTGAGACGCAACTTGGAATTGTCGATCAGACGTACCTTGTCGCCTGTGATATTGAGACTGATGCCCGGATTGGTGACCTGCTGGCTGAGGTCTATGGTGCCACGCACATTGATTGGATTCTGGTTTGCTCCGTAAATCTTGAAATCGTTGAGGGCCAGACGACCATTGACAAGACGCAACGTGTCTTCGCAGAACTTGAGCTGGGCATCCAGGTCATCATAGACGACACCCGCCTCATGCATCGAAAGGTGCGCATTGACCTTCGTATGGTCCAGATCCTTGCCCAGCATCGTAAGGCGTCCGGTGGTAGTGCCCCATAAGTTGATGTTGCTGGGAAGGAAGGTGTTGACCAGCGGAAGCGGGAGCTCATCAATCCTTGCCCTGACGTCGATGCTATCGGCGAGCCGGGCATCAACCTGCAGCTTGACGATACTGTCAACCGTGAGCTTGCCAGCCGCATCGCGGCGACCTCTTGCCATCGCGTAACTGCCATCGAACGAAAGCGTATCGGCCCGATAATCTCCCAAATGGAATTTCTTGATGCCCGAGCGCAAGCGGGCACCCAAACTGTCTGGATAAAGATCGACTGCAGCAGTAAGGTTGAACGCGCCACCTGCATCACCTCCCTCCCATTGCATCAGATGGGTAGTGTAGGCCAGATCAAGGTTACGTATAAGGAGCAGCAGCTGGTTGCCCACTTCGTTCCGAGCATTCTGGCGTGTATAGAGCCTCACATTCACACCGCGTGGACCATCCAGGATGATGCGGGCACGAGTGTTGGGCTTGCGAACCTCTATATTCTTGTAGTGCATGATGCTCAAGTAGTTGTCTTCGTTTACCGTGAACGGCTGCTCATAGATGATTGGCCCCTTCTCAAGGTGCAGTGTGGCACTGTCGTCAGCAACGGCCAGTGAAGCCTCCACATCATAGAGGG
Source organism: Bacteroidales bacterium (assembly GCA_016286775.1). Taxonomy (GTDB): domain Bacteria; phylum Bacteroidota; class Bacteroidia; order Bacteroidales; family UBA3663; genus Liminaster. Next base: position 4,511 of record JAEEUA010000034.1, on the reverse strand, counting down.
TCAGATAGTTGCCATTGACATAGGTGATTCCTGCAGTGAGGCTGTCAGGCATCAGCTTGCCGCCCAAATGAACATCATAGGTCTTCGAAGCCTTCGGGTCGATGTGCATGGCATGGACAGCATATTGGTAGGCATTGCTTCGAATTTCCTGACCTTTCGGCTGGTATTTACAGGGCTGGATGTCAATGGAGATGGTGTCAAAGTCCACACTGCCTGTCTGGTCCACGAGATTGACAATCGTTCCAATCATCGAAAAACGATAGGCATTGAGGGCCATGATATCGATGTTGCTGAACTCATAACCCGTATGATAGACGATGGCATCGTAGAAGGGGTTCTCCCTTGCGATATGCAGATCGACCGAAAGCTGGGGCACCTTCGAGACGATGGCATCAAAGTCGAATTCATAGGCATCGAGCTGACGATTCAACTCCACCATCAGCGTATCAAGGATGGTGGGCAGGTCCTGGATGCTTCGGTCAGTACTTAACATCACGTTGGCATCACCACCTATAAGGGAGATATCCATCATACCAGGACTGGATTCCAGGCCGATGACGATATCCTGGAAGTGGTCCGAACGGGAGGCATCGGTATAGTCCAGTGAGTCGATCTTTAGCTCCAGATGGGCGTTGTCGCCCCAGTCGAAATAGCCGTCGATAGTACTGTTGAGTCCAACCTTTCCCAAATCCCGGCTCGCCAGACCGAAAGGCAGGTTGGCCAGATCGATCTTGGGTATTTGGATATAACCCTTGGTCGAAAGTGTGTCCTTGAGGAAGAAACCTTCCAGATGAGAGTCGAGCTTCAGGAAGCTGTGCTTCGAATGGATGTCAGCCACATAGTTGCCGCTCAACATCGACGCCTCGGCCGATAGGCCCGTGATGCTGTCCCTCCGGCCTGAATTATCCACAAAATGAAGCGTGTCAATCTGCACCTGGGCCTCCAGGCGGGTACGTTTGCCGGGGAAGTCGAAATGCCTTCCGTCGGCCAGGACCGTGGCTGTCATGCGATCGGCAGGCAGGTCAGGCACAAAATCCCCGACGTTGAGTCGCCAGGTCCTTGCATCAAGGTGATAGGCTTCGGTGAGCAGGTCAAATTTGCCGTCTGCCCGAATGATGACCTGTCCATGCTGCTTCACGTCGGCACGAGCCGTAAAGCGATTTCCGCGCTGCGAGCCTTCGAGGTCCATGTCCAGATTCTTCGGGATGCGATACGAACGGTTCGAGGGTTCATCGATGAAAGCAGAAACAAGGAAGTCGGCATCGCGCAATTTTCCCTTGACTGTAGCGGCAGCCTGTCGTTTCTGGTTGTCGAAAATAGCAGTTCCTGCGCCATCGGCCGAAAGGTCGATATGGTTGGGTATCCGGAGCGACAGCTGATGCAGGTCGAGCGAATCGGGCGTCACACGTCCCTTCACGATCATCGAAGCCTGTTCATCGACCCAATACCGCTGCAGGTTGGGAAGATAGGGCGCGGCAAGGCGGCAGAGGTTGGCTGAATCAATCTGCGCTACCAGGTCAGCCTCGGCAAAACCAGTCCGAAGCGAATCGAGCATACCCAGATGAATTGTTGCCTCGCCTCGGAGATAGTCGTCCTTTCCCAATCCGAGGTCAACCTCATTCAGGGCGACGACATCGTCCTCCAGATTCAGGTTGGCAGCCAAACGGGTCACTTCCAGGCCGCAGTTCTCTTCGCGGCCCTCGAACCGCTTCACTTCGGCATGGATCACATCGGGTGTATAGATCACATTCTCAGCCTCAAGTTCGATACCGGAAACAAGCAGATGATTGTAGTCAAGATAAGGCGAAGGGAGGGCGCTCGCCAAGGCCTTCGAAAGGCTTTCGTCGCTCATGTCAAGGCCAATGCGTCCATTGCGGACTGCCACCCTGCCCACCGTAACACGCCAGGGGCTCGATTCTTCGTCCGGGTCATCGGGCTGTGAAGGGCCGACAACAAGTCGGAAGTCGGGACTCTCGACCACGCCTTCCTGCAATCGTATCTGATAGTTTGCCAGGTCCAGTTCCAGTCGTTCGGCATCGAGGCTCTTGAGACTGCCAGTCACGCCGAACGATTCAGTCAGCGAATCCATTCCAACCACAACATCCTCGACATGGACCTTGTTAAGCACGAAGAATGGCTGATTGACCGGGATGTCATCAAGTCCTGTCGTGAGCTCACCCACATGGATCATTGTCGTACCATCTGAGCGCTTCAGCACATCCACATCCTTCACCTTCAGCTTCAGCGGGAAACCTATACGCACCTTCCCCACCTTGAATTCCAGGTCATCGCTTGTCTGGTTCAGGTACGAAACCACAGTTTGGCACACCACATCCTGCACAGGCGGAATGTAGAGCACTAAGGGCATGCCGATGAGGAACAGCAGCAGGCCGATGACAACGCCTCGTACGATGCGTCCCACACCCGACTTGCTCTCCTTGGGCTGTGTTATCTGTTCCTTTTGTTCTTCCATGGACGTTTCGAACCCTTCAAACCTTTCGCTTCCCTTGGACGCGACCAAAGGGAGCTACCCTTCGAACTTTTTTATGCGGCAAAGATAATCGATTTTTCATTTTCCGCCAAATGTTTTCCGTTAAAACTACTTATTTGGCATCATGTTTCACTTGTTCGCGGTTTTTTCGAAGCAAAATCGATAACATTCTGCGCCCACATCGATCCAGCAGTCATGCGCCTTGACGTAGCGCACAAGCTTGTCGAAGACGGGGTCCTCACAGATGACTTCTGGGTTGCCGAACATCAGGAGGTGCTTTCTGGCTCGTGTCATCGCCACATTGAGCTTGCGGTCAATCAGCTGTCCATCTTCCTCAAAGGTATTGTTCGAAAGAAAGTTGAGCTGATAGGTGCGCTGCACGGTGAATCCATAGAGTATGTAGTCACGCTGGCTGCCCTGGAAACGCTCCACGGTGTCGATGGTAATGTCATGCAGTTCCCGATGTCCATAGGCATCTATCGCATTGCGCACAGCCGCAATCTGGTTGCGATAGGGCACGATGACGCCTACTGTCCGCTGGGCATCGAAGTCTCCGGGATGGAGCAGATAGATACGTTCCACCGTGGCAGCAATCATGCGTGCCTCGATGGGATTCACCTTTTCCGAAACGATAGGATCAGGCGTCGGAGCCTCAACGAAACACAGGCGATGGGTGAGCAACAGGTTGTCAATCGCGTTCTTCGAATTACCCTTCTTGGGCAAAACCTCGACCTGGTGATCCAAAGGCACGACATGCAACCGCCCGCCGTAGAACACCCGGTTCGGGAAGTCGGCAATCTCCTGATGCATGCGTCCCTGGTGGGTCAGCATATAGACAAACCGTTTGTCGTCGCGATAGCGCTTCAAAAGGCGTTCAAAGAGAGAGAGTCGGCAGTCCTCCAGGCCAATGCTGACGAGCAGCGGATCATCGACACGCGAAATGCTTGGATGCTGCTGCACCACGGCAGGCAGCTGCTTGTGGTCGCCTATCATCACGAATTTGCGGATGGCTGCGGCACCTTCTGGAGTCCTGGCCGCAAGCAGAGGCATGAGATGTGGCTCCAGTATTTGCGAAGCCTCGTCGATGATGGCCAGGTCAAACGACTTCAGCCGGAAGAGCTGGGTGCTGCTCGAAAGCGATGCGGTGGTGCCGACCATCACACGTGTCCGTGCCACCAGGGTTCGCATCTCCTGCAAGTCGGAGTATTCCTTCAACCGATTTTCCAGCAGATAACGACGATATTCGGGCGAACAACTGTGCCGCCCACCTATACGCACGAAGTCGATGCCTTCCTCCACCAGCTTGCTGCAGATCTCATCAACGGCCCGGTTGGTGAACGACATGATCAGCACATTGCTCCCCTCCTCCAGCAGCTGTTCCTTCAGCGTAAAAAGCATGCCGTATGACGTCTTTCCCGTGCCCGGAGGCCCGATGATGAGGAAGAAGTCCTGGGCCTGCTTCACACGCAAGGCCAGTTCGTTGAAGCGTCCGTAGTCGCCTTTCAGCTGCAGGCTCTCGTTGCGTCGCGGCAGCCGCTGCATCATCAGGAGGTCACGACGCTCCTTGGGTGCCGTGAGGAAGGCATGCATACCACAATATTGCGACCGATAGGAAGCCTCCATGAAGTCATGCTCTACAGCCCAATGGTATTCCTCCTTCCGATAGCGGACGAAGACGTGCTTGTCGCTCTGGGGAGCACGCAGTTCGAGGGTGATGCTGTCAGTCAGAATCTCGGTGATGCTGGCGCGGAAAACCATCGTGCGTCGCGCATCGGGTTCCTCTTCGCGTCGATAGGGATAGGTGATGACAATGTCGCCCACACGGAAATTCGACATGTCGCTGGCCCTGTCGTGTGCAAAACCGAATGTCAGGCGCTCCACCATTCCTTCATGTCCAGTACCGGGACTCAACAGCGTGAGCTGGTCGTAGATGTTGCCTGCCTGGTACTTCTCTTCGAGCGTATCGTGCCACTTGGCTGCAAAACCCGAACTCTCCTTTGTCTTGTTGCCCACCTTCGAA
>JAEEUA010000234.1 GCA_016286775.1 Bacteroidales bacterium | reverse complement strand
CCCTTCCGTCAGCCATCGAGCTGGATACGCTCGAAGCGCAGGAGGACCTCTCCACCAACGACGACGAGCCCAAGCCCATTGCCCTCATCATCGACGACAATACCGACATCCGTCTCTTCCTGCGCACCTTGCTGGCCGACAAGTATCGTGTGCTGAGTGCCCCCGATGGACAGGAAGGCCTGCGCAAGGCACAGGAAACCGTGCCCGACATCATCATCTGCGACGTGATGATGCCCGTGATGGATGGCCTCGAATGTTGCCACAGGCTCAAGACCACACCTGCCACAAGCCACATCCCTGTATTGATGCTCACAGCCTGCTCGATGGACGAACAGCGTGTGCGCGGCCTGGAGGAAGGTGCGGATGCCTATATTGCCAAGCCGTTCAGTTCGGCTGTGCTCATGGCCCAGATGGATTCGCTCATCAGCAACCGTGCCAGAATCCGTGAGTCGATTGTTCCCGATGGCGGCTTCCTACCCGAGAAGCCCATTCCGGCAACCCCTGTCGGAAAATCATCTTCCAAGGAACCCAAAACTTCCGAACCTTCTCTCGGACATGACCAAAGGGAACAATCCCCCATCGAGCCTGCTACTACGCCTGGACACGACCAGAGGGAACCTTCTCCCGGACGTGACCAAGGGGAGCAATCTGCTTCTCCAGCACCGGTCCGCTTGTCGAAATACGACGAGGAATTCCTCGCCAAGCTTCGCCAGCTGATTGAGCGGAACCTAAGCAACGAGAATTACTCCATCGAGCTTCTGGCCTCCGACATCTGCCTGAGCCGTACCCAGCTGTTCCGCAAGTGCAAGGCGCTCACAGGAGCGAGCCCCGTCGAACTGCTTCGCAACACGCGCCTCGATGCGGCACGCCAGCTGCTGGCCGAAGGCAAGGGCAGCGTGGCTGAGGTGGCATCACTGGTGGGCTTTGCCGACGCTTCGTATTTCACCCGATGCTACAAGGCCTATTTCGGCACAACACCGCACGAAATGAACAAACAAAAGTACTGAAAAGAGACGATTTCACACCCTTAACAGGACACATGTTGCATCCGCAAGCGGACACATGTTGCAAAATCAGAGGTTGAGACATATTTCTTATATGTTGCAACCTCTTTTCTATTTTTTATAAAAACAGATGCCTATCTTTGCTGCACCAAAACACAACAAATTCTTGAACGCATCAAGCAAAATACACTTTTCATACATCTTTAATATTTAATCACAATGAAGAATTTCAAAGTTCTGATTTCAGGTTTTGTCCTGGCTCTCCTTTGTACCATGAGCACATGGGCACAGGTGCAGGTGAGCGGCACAGTGACAGACAATGTACTGGGCGAACCGATCATCGGTGCCACAGTAGTTGAAGTAGGTACCACGAATGGTACTATCACCGACCTTGACGGCAACTTCTCGCTGCAGGTGCAGCAGGGTGCCCAGCTCCAGTTCAGCTTCGTGGGCTACGTGACTCAGGTCCTCGCTGCTGCTCCCAACATGAACGTGATCCTCGCTGAGGATAACGAGTTGCTCGAAGAGGTTGTGGTAACCGGTTATACCACTCAGCGCAAGGCCGACCTCACCGGTTCGGTTGCTGTGGTGCAGACCAAGGGCCTCAAGACCTCGAGCGATACCGACCCGATGCGCGCCCTGCAGGGTAAGGTTGCCGGTATGACCATTACCTCCAATGGTTCGCCTGCTGCCACCGCCACCGTCCGCATCCGTGGTATTGGTTCGTTCAACTCCAACCAGGATCCTCTCTACGTCATCGACGGCGTGCCCACCACATCTGCCCTCAACACCCTTAACATGAACGACATCGAGTCGATGCAGGTGTTGAAGGACGCCGCTTCGGCCTCTATCTATGGTAGCCGCGCTGCCAACGGTGTCATCATCATCACCACCAAGAGTGGCAAGAAGGACCAGAAGGTGAAGGTTGACTTCTCGGCTTCGGCACAGGCTTCGTTCTACAACGGCCAGTCGAAGATGAAACTCTGCAACACTTCGGATTATGCCACTACCATGGCTCAGGCCGCCCTCAACGATGGCCTCGATCCTGTCATCTATGCTCAGAACTACGGTCTGAACCTCAATGCTTCGACTGGTGTGCCCATCACCGCTTACGATCCTGCCACCGGCCAGATGGTAAGCTACACCGTCGGCGGCCTCTACAATGGCTACATCAATAACAACCAGACCATGATCTTCAGCGACACCGACTGGCTTGACGCCATCAGCCGCACCGGTTTCACCCAGAGCTACGACGTCTCGATCAGCCACGGCACCGAGAAGAGCACCCAGATGTTCAGCGTGGGCTACAAGAAGGCCAACGGTATCCTGAAGTACACCGACTTCGAGAACATCGCCGTCCGCATGAACAGCACCTACAATATCAATAAGGTGGTCAGCGTGGGCGAGAACTTCACCCTTACTTATAGCGACCAGGTGGATTGCCAGCCTCTCGAGAACGCTCTCAAGATGTCACCTACCGTTCCTGTCTATGAGAAGGACGGCGTGACCTTTGGCGGCCCTGTCGGTGGTATGTCCGACCGTCAGAACCCACTCCGCGAGCTCTACCAGAACCGCGACAACCGTCTGACCATGTGGCGCCTCTTCGGCAACGGCTACATCAGCCTCAAGCCCATCAAGGGTCTCGACATCCGCTCGAACTTCGGTCTTGACTACAATGCTTCGTTCATCCACTCGATGACCTACACCTTCGTCAGCGATATCGTTCGCGAAGATACCCCCAAGACCGGCGTCGGCCAGACCAACGACCTGAAGTGGAACTGGTCAACCACCGCCAACTATCTCGTACCGCTCCCCGAGGATCATACGCTCACCGTACTGGGTGGTGTGGAACTCTACAAGCAGCAGGTGATCGACATCAGCGGTAACGCTGAGGAGTTCGCCATCGAAAACGCGCTCTACATGTGGCCCTCCGCTTCGACCGGAACCCAGAAACTCTATGGCGGCCAGGCCGGCTACACCCTCGTTTCCCTCTTCGGCAAACTTGACTACAACTGGCGCGACCTCCTGCTTGCCAGCTTCACCATCCGTCGCGACGGTTCCAGCCGTTTCGGTAAGAACAACCGCTACGGTACCTTCCCCGCCGCTTCGCTCGGCTATCGTCTCTCGAAGCACCTCCATCAGGATTGGCTCGACGACCTCAAGGTCCGCGCTTCCTGGGGACAGACCGGTAACCAGGCCATCGCCAATTCGGCACGCTACACCATCCTTACCGCCGACTACGGTTCGGGCCGCGATGCTTCGACCGCATACGACCTCAAGGGGGAAGGCTCGGGCACCTATCCCAGCGGCTACCGTGTAACCCAGACCGGTAACGACAACATCAAGTGGGAGACTGCTACCCAGTATAACGTCGGTCTCGACTACGCCTTCTTCAACAACAGCCTCTACGGCACCGTTGATGCCTATATCAAGAAGGTGAAGGACATGCTCATCAATCCTGCTTACCTCGGATCAGTAGGTGAAGGTGGCGCCAGCTGGCAGAACGGTCCATCACTCGAGAACAAGGGTATGGAGTTCACCGTCGGCTATCGCAACAAGACCCCGTTCGGCATGACCTACAACATCAATGCCAACCTCGACTTCTTCCGCAACATTGTAACCTATCTGCCCGAAACCACCACCGGTTCCTATGCACACACCGCATACGAGAACCTCGTGGAAGCTAAGGTTCCTTACGGTTCTATCGTAGGTTATGTAGTGGATGGCCTGTTCCAGTCGCGCGAAGAAGTGCTCGCCAGCGGTCAGGAGAATGCCCGTCTCGGTGGCCTCAAGTATGCCGACCTCGATGGCAATGGCATCGTCAACAGCAACGACCAGACCTGGATCTATAATCCAGTGCCCGACTTCAGCTACGGTCTCAACGTAGAACTCGGCTACAAGAGCTTCGACTTCGCCATGTTCTGGCAGGGTGTTCACGGACAGGACGTCTATAACGGACAGAAGTTCCAGACCGACTTCTTCAGCCTCACCGACCCAGGATCGAACAAGGGTTCGCGTATGATGGACGCCTGGACGCTCGGCAACACCGGCAGCTCCATCCCCGCCCTCACCACTTCGAACGTAGGTGACGAAGGCCGCACCTCCAGCTACTTCGTTGAGAACGGCGGTTACCTCAAGCTCCGCAGCCTCCAGTTCGGCTACAGCCTTTCGGAGAAGCTTCTCAAGAAGGCACACATGAGCAACGCCCGTGTATATGTTAGCGGCAACAACCTGCTGACCATCAAGTCAAGCAGCCTCACCTGCTCTGATCCTGAGAACCCAGGTTGGGCTTACCCAATCGCTACCTCTGTCAGCCTCGGCATCCAGCTCGGCTTCTGATATGACTAACATTCAGTTTTCTAACCTCACTTAATAAAGATAGTCAAATGAAAAAGATATATATGATTCTTACGGTGGCTGCCAGCCTGCTCACTGCCACCTCATGCGATGATTTCCTCGAGGTGAAGCCGTCGGGTACCGTTGACGAGGAACTTGCATTCTCCGATCCCGAAGGCATGCTCACCGCAGCATACGCCTCGCTCGGTGCCGACTGGTACAACTATCCCTTCAACCTCTGGCCCTACGGTTCGCTTTCAAGCGACGATGCCATGAAGGGCGGTTCGGGTACCACCGATACCAACTACCACCCTGTCGAGGTTTGGTCCAACCTGACCGCTTCGCAGCCTGACCACATGGACGAACTCTGGTACCGTCTCTATGTCTCTATTTCACGTGCCAACCGTGCCATCCTCGCCATTCAGGAGTACGGCGATGAGAAGCTTGG
>JAEEUA010000033.1 GCA_016286775.1 Bacteroidales bacterium | reverse complement strand
TTGCTTCTTCCATCAGGTCGAAGGCCTTTACATCGACAAGGATGTATCGTTCGCCGACCTCAAGCAGGTGCTTCATCAGTTCGCCGTCGAGATGTTCGGCCCAGGCACCCAGATTCGCCTTCGTCCCAGCTACTTCCCCTTCACCGAGCCTTCGGCCGAGATGGACGTTAGTTGTACGTTGTGCGGCGGCAAGGGCTGCTCGATGTGCAAGGGTGCCGGCTGGCTCGAGATCATGGGCTGCGGCATGGTCGATCCGAATGTCCTCGAAGCATCCGGCATCGATTCGAAGGTTTATACCGGCTATGCTTTCGGCATGGGCGTGGAACGTATCGCCAACCTGAAGTACCGCGTCAAGGACCTTCGCCTCTTCTCCGAGAACGACAAGCGTTTCCTCAACGAGTTCGCTGCCGCCCATTAATTGTTAATTGTAAATTAAGTAACTATTCAGAATTAACTATACATATTTTTCTTTTAACACGAATTATCGCGAATTATCATTAATTTCTCAGTATGTGTCTATATTGGCCTACCTTTCATACTAATAATTCATGTAAATTCATGATAATTCGTGTTAAGAAAAAGACACATATAATTATCGTTAATTTTGGTTACATACTTATTAATTGTTAATTGTTAATTATTAATTGTTAATTGATTAATGGACCTCATTCCCAGTTTCGCCGTCGATCATACCAACCTGCAGCCTGGCATCTACGTGAGCCGTCAGGACGAAGCGGGAGGTGTCGTCATCACCACCTACGACATCCGCATGACTGCGCCTAATCATGAGCCGTGCCTCAATCCAGCGGCTATCCACACCATCGAGCATCTCGTGGCAACCTATCTCCGCAACCTCGATGGGTGGAAGGAGAATATCATCTATTGGGGCCCGATGGGTTGCCTAACCGGAAACTACCTCATCCTAAAAGGAGCCTATTCCTGCGAGGAGGTGCGGCAACTGATGATTGGAGCGTTTGAGTATGTGCGCGACTACAACGACGAGGTGCCCGGCACGACACCGGCTACCTGTGGCAATTGCCTGATGCACGACCTGCCGATGGCCAAATACGAGGCAAAGCGCTATCTGGAAAGGCTCGAGCACCATTTCTGCTGCGAATATCCGGGTATAGCCCGACCCGAAGATGCCAGTGGAAAGACGTTCTTTGATGCCTGACCGTTGGACCATCCGAAAAGACGAAGTGTAGGAATTGGGTTTCGCTTCGTGCCGAGACCAGTAATGCTGAAACCTTGAAACAATTTTATAATATTATAATATGTAGTCTGCTCTTCCTGCTGCCCGTGGTAGCTGAGGGGCAGACTACTGCTTTGTCGGAGGCTTCGTCGCGTTCGCTGCCCCGTGTGAGACCCAAGCAGGGCGTCCGATGGTATCGAATGCTCTACGATGGTGGAATGACTCGTACGGCCTCGGGGCGCTGGTACATCGAAATGCCGGGAGGAATCAACGACCTGTCGCAGATGAACTTCGTCGATGGATACAGCCTTGGACCTCATGCCATCCTGGGCTATATGTCGGATCGTCGTCATCGCTTCGAGCTGGAGGAGACCGTACGCTGGGCGATGAGCCGCGAGGTATGGCTGGCCAAAGGTGCCTTGCGCTGGTATTCGCCGGTCGAGCAGGCTCGGATGGTCGAACTGCATGGCGGTCGGCACACCGAGGACATCGACCACGATCCGTCGATGCCTATGTCGCAGTCGTTGCTTGCCACCGGTATTTTCGGATGGAACCATTACAAGCTGCTCGAACGAACCGACGTCGGCCTGCGTGTGGCTTTTCCCATCGGAAACGATATCGACGTGAAGGCGCATGTGGCCTGGGAACGTCGGCGTGAGATGGAGAACCACAAGCTGACCACCCTCTTTGGCACGCATGGCCAGGACAATGTGCCCCGATTGAGGGTCGGCAAGACGGCCAGCGAACTGATGCTCTACGAGGGCGAGATCGATGGCGATGTCGCTTTGCTCAACCTGGTCTTCAATTATCAGTTTGGGCAACAGCATGTGGTCTTCGACGACATGACCTGTCTGAGCCGTTCGTCCTATCCGCGAATCTCCCTGTCGGCCGACTTCGGCATGGGCAAGTGGCACTTCGCTTCTGCTGGCCTGCAAATCAGCCAGGAGATCAACCTGTTCCGTGGAGAGGACCAGCTGAGTTATCTCGTCGGTGGCGGCGGAATCTATAAGCACGGTTCCCTCAGCCTGACCGACTGGCATCATCTCGATGCCTCGAGGTTCTGGTGGCAGACCGACAATGCGCTCTCGCGCTTCGTGCTGCTCGACAATTACGAGCTTTCCACCGACCGCTCCTGGGTCGAAGGCCATGCCCAGTGGTCGTCCGACCGCATGCTGCTCACCTGGCTCACCCGAAACGGCATGTTCCTCAAGGAGTATGTTCAGGCTCATATCGTGAAAGTTCCCGAGCATCGTGCGCACTGGGAACTGCAGTATGGCATCGACCTCTTCCGGTTGTGGAAATTCGGTGTGGCTGTCGGCTTCGACAACATGACCTGCCGCGGCGCCGCCTTCACCATGTCGCTGGATATGACGAAAGCAAGGGATTTTACTAAAAAGAAATAATAGCCGGGTTTTCCGGAATATCGGAATATCGGAATACCGAAATACCGAAATGCCGGAATATCGGAATCTCGGAATACCGGAATTCCAAAAACAAAAAATAATCATGACCCCTTTAGCAGAAAGAATGAGGCCGAAGAGCCTCGATGGATATATCGGACAGAAGCATCTGGTCGGACAGGGTGCTGTGCTGCGTCGGATGATTGAGTCGGGACGCATCGCTTCGTTCATCCTCTGGGGGCCTCCTGGAGTGGGCAAGACGACGTTGGCCCGAATCATTGCGCAGACCCTTGAGCTGCCGTTCTATACGCTTTCGGCTGTAAGCAGCGGGGTGAAGGAGGTGCGCGAAGTGATCGAGCGTGCCAAGAAGGACCGTTTCTTCCTGCCCAACGCGTCGCCCATCCTCTTCATCGACGAAATCCATCGCTTCTCGAAGTCGCAGCAGGATTCCCTGCTCGATGCCGTGGAGCGCGGAGTGGTCACGCTCATCGGTGCAACGACCGAGAATCCGTCGTTCGAGGTGATTCGCCCCCTCTTGAGCCGCTGCCAGGTCTATACCCTCCAGCCGCTAAGCAACGAGGATCTGCTGGGACTGCTGGAACGTGTCCTGAAGGAAGACCCCATCATTTCGAAGCGAAAAGTCGAGGTGAAGGAGACGAGTGCCCTGCTCCGGTATGCCGGAGGCGATTGCCGCAAGTTCCTGAACATCCTCGACCTTGTCTGCGGAGAATATGCCGACGATGACTTCGACTATGCGGACGATAACGACGACGACGAACCAACCGATAAGGATGACGACGAGTCTGCAGACGCTTCGAAAGAAGAACCCACCATCGTCATCACCGATGCTCTGGTCGCCGAAAAGCTGCAGGCTAATCCGATGGCTTACGACAAGGATGGCGAGATGCACTACGACCTGGTGTCGGCCATGATCAAGTCGATTCGTGGTTCCGACCCCGATGCTGCCATCTACTATATGGCCCGCATGATCGAAGGAGGCGAGGACCCCGCCTTCATTGCCCGACGTCTGGTCATATCGGCCAGCGAAGACATCGGCCTGGCCAATCCCAACGCCCTGCTGCTGGCCAATGCAGCCTTCGATGCCGTGCAGAAGATCGGGTGGCCCGAGGGACGTATCCCCCTGGCCGAAGCCTGTGTCTATCTCGCCTCTTCGCCCAAGAGCAATGCCTCCTACCTTGCCATCGATTCAGCCTTGCAGAAGGTGCGTGAGACGGGCAACCTGCCCGTGCCCCTCCACCTGCGCAATGCGCCCACCAAGCTGATGGAGAAGGAGGGATACGGCAAAGGCTATATGTATGCCCACGACTTCCCCGGACACTTTGCCTATCAGCAGTATATACCCGATGCGCTCGTCGCCGAGGGCGGGATGCAGCATTCGCTTTTCTACCACCCGCAGCCTAATGCACAAGAAGATAGGTTGAAGGCACAGCTTTCGGCATTTTGGGGTGACAGATTCAAGTAAAATCGATTGTTTTTCCCCATTTTTGTCCCAATTTGCAAATAATACGGCGAAAAAACTTGACAATGTCAAAATTCTTTCGTATTTTTGCGCGTCAAATAAAACCCCTGAACTACTTTTTATTGACATCAACAAAACATACAACAAACTCAAACGTATGAAAAAGTACAATTTCTATGCCGGACCATCCATCCTGAGTCCGTTCGCAATCAATGAGACCGCAAAGGCAGTACAGAACTTCGCAGGCACCGGCCTGTCTATCCTTGAGGTTTCGCATCGTTCCAAGGAATTTCAGGCTGTAGTCGATGAGGCAAACGCTCTTCTCAAGGAGTTGCTCGATATCCCCGAGGGTTATGAGGTGCTCTTCCTCGGCGGTGGTGCAAGCCTCCAGTTCTATATGATGCCTCTCAATCTGCTGAAGACCAAGGCTGCTTATCTTGAGACGGGCACATGGGCTTCCAACGCCATCAAGCAGGCCAAGTTTGTCGGCGAGGTGGAAGTGGTGGCCAGCTCGAAGGACAAGAACTTCACCTATATCCCCAAGGACTATACGGTGCCAGCTGATGTAGATTATTTCCACTACTGCTCCAATAACACCATCTATGGTACCGAGATGCTCCAGACTCCCGATGTGGCTGTGCCTCTCTGCTCCGATATGTCATCCGACTTCCTTTCTCATCCGGTTGATGTCAGCAAGTACGATTGCATCTATGCCGGTGCCCAGAAGAATGCTGGCCCCGCAGGTGTAACCATCGTTATCATCAAGAAGGACAAGGTGACGAAGGAGGGACTTCCCACCATGCTCGACTACCAGACCCACATCAAGAAGGGTTCGATGTTCAATACGCCTCCCTGTCTGCCCATCTTCACCGTTCTCCAGACCCTCAAGTGGTACAAGGAGCTCGGCGGCCTGAAGGTCATGGAGCAGCGTGCCATTGAGAAATCGACCATTCTGTACGACGAGATCGACCGCAACAAGCTCTTCAAGGGCACCGTCGTTGCCGAGGATCGCAGCCGCATGAATGTCTGCTTCGTCATGAACGAGGAGTATCAGGAGCTCAACGACGCCTTCTTCAAGTTCGCTTCCGAGCGCGGCATGGTTGGCATCAAGGGTCATCGTTCGGTGGGCGGCTTCCGCGCATCGCTCTACAATGCTATGCCCAAGGAGGGCGTAGAGGCTCTCGTTGCCTGCATGAAGGAGTTCGAAGCAACCATCTGATAGTTTATGGGCATCGTTCAGAAGATTGATATCCCCAACATCTTGGGAACTCCCGGACGTGAAACAAAGTCTATTCCGTTGTTTGAATATAATTATCCAAAGTCAATGAAGATTCTTATTGCAACCGAAAAGCCTTTTGCTGCAGCTGCAGTGAAGGCGATGGAAGAGATTATCACTGGTGCAGGCATCGAGGTGGTAAAGCTCGAGAAATATACCGAGAAGCAGCAGCTCCTTGAAGCCGTGGCTGATGTCGAGGGTATGATCATCCGTTCCGACAAAGTCGATGCCGAGGTGCTCGACGCTGCCAAGAACCTCCGCGTAGTGGTTCGTGCCGGTGCAGGTTACGACAACATCGACCTGGCTGCTGCCACTGCCCACAACGTTGTGGCCATGAACACTCCTGGCCAGAATGCCAATGCAGTTGCCGAGCTCGTGTTCGGTATGCTGCTTTTCCAGTGCCGCAACCAGTTCAGCGGTGCTGCCGGTACCGAGCTCAAGGGCAAGACCCTGGGCCTGCATGCTTTCGGCAACGTGGCACGCAACGTGGCTCGTGTCGCTCAGGGCTTCGGCATGGACGTCTATGCCTACGATCCCTTCCTCACCCGCGAGCAGATTGAGGCCGGTGGCGTCAAGGCTGTTGATTCGCTGGCTGAGCTCTACAGCACCTGCCAGTATGTCAGCCTCCATTGCCCCGCTACCAAGGAGACCATCGGCAGCATCAACTACGACCTCCTGAAGGATATGCCCAAGAATGCATGTCTGATCAATACCGCCCGCAAGGAAGTGATTGATGAGGCCGGTCTGATGCAGCTTATGGAGGAGCGTCCCGACTTCCGCTACATCGCTGACGTGAAGCCCGGTGCAGCCGACGAGTTTGTTGCCAAGTTCGGCACCCGCGTGTTCTTCACACCCAAGAAGAGCGGCGCACAGACTGCCGAGGCCAACAGCAATGCCGGCATCGCAGCTGCCAAGCAGGCCTGCGGATATCTCAAGGAGGGTATCGACCGCTTCCGCGTAAATTGATGGCTAAGCAATTCAACGAATTCGAACCATTCCTCAATGATTGCGAAACATACGTTTGGGAATGGTATATCCCGGAGCACAAGGTACGCTTCGGGATACCTTCGTTGAATAGCCTATGGTCTGACGACAAGGACAAGAACATCAAGCTCGACACGATGCTCGAGCGCGTCCATCCCGACGATATCCAGAAGGTCCTGGTGCGTCACACGTCGCCCATCTACAAGAGCGACAAGATGTTTGAGGTCGATCTTCGCCTCAATGTGGCTGCCGAGCTGAAACCCGACGGACAGAGTTCGGGCGAATACGAGTGGTATGGTTTTCGCGGCAAGACTGTCGAGCGCGACCGGCTGGGACGTCCCACCTATGTGCGTGGCATCGCCATCAACCTCGATCAGCGCTATCGGGCACAGCTGAAGCTGATCAATCAGAAGGAACATCAGCTGCAGCATGCACGCCAGCAGCTCGAGTATTCTTCGGGCATCATCCAGGAGGTGGGCGTCTTCATCCGCAATCTGGCCGAGAATGCCAATGTCCTGATCTCCTCGGATGGCATCTCGAACTCCGAGAACCTGTTGATGCATCTCGCATCCCTGAAGGACAAGGTGAGTCATCTGCTGGAACTGACCGATAAGTTCAAGTTCTCGGTTGGAGTGAACGATTTCGCCGACAGTTCCGAAGTGCGGGCACTTGCCTTGTGGGAGCATCTGGCAGAGCTTCAGCAGGTCTATTCGCTGAAGGCTGGCAATCGCATGAAGTTCTATTTTTCGAACCTCTACGACAATGTGGTCATCCATGTGGATGTGAATCTGCTCGACCTGCTGCTCGACAACCTCATCAACCCGCAGTTCCGTTCTCAATCGACCGGGACTACGGCCGTAAGCTACGTGTTCGATTACCCGAACGACTTGCTGCACATCACTGTAACCTGTTCGGGTACAACCACTACCGAGGCCGATACGCACACCTCCTATACCGAGTCGGGCCTTGGACTGAGCGTCTGCCGGCTGATGGCCAAGCGGATGTACGGCAGCGTCCATGTGGAGCAGATAGAGCCGGGTAAGCTCAAATACATTGTCACGTTGCCCCTCGATGCCCGAAAAGCGGCCAACCAGTATTCGTTCCAACGTGGCGTCGAGGATGCCAAGTCGGGCGATGCCCTCGAGGAACTGACTCGCGAACGGGAGGCTGAGGCCAACGAGATCCTGCAGAATCGCGCCTCCTTGCCGCATGTCCTCATCGGTATGCGCGACAACACCAGCCTTTACAGCAATCAGCACCTCTTCGAAGTCACCGTGACATCGAATACCGACGAATTGGAAGCTGCTTTCGCTCAAATGGACCCCGACATCGTCTTCATCGATTCCAGTCTCCCCGGGAACCTGCAGGTCTTCGATTTGATCACGCTGATGCATCAAAAGGCTCCCGAAACCCCGATTATCGTCACCGATGACTACGGACAGCGCCCCCTGCACAAGCGTATCCAGCGCCTCGGTGCCCGTTATCTCCTCACCAATCCCTTGTCCCTTCGCAAGGTCAATATGATGATCAAGAAATATCTAAAATAAGTATAGGAGTTTTACTCCCCTTTATATCCCTTCAATAGAATTATGGCAAAAGTCCGTCCATTCAAAGGCCTTCGTCCTTCCCCCGAGTTGGCTCCAATAGTTTCGTCCCGTCCTTATGATGTTCTGTCTTCCCAGGAAGCCTACGAAGAATGCAAAGGCAACGAGAAGTCCTTGTATCATATCATCAAACCCGAAATCAATTTCGACCCGATTGCCGACGAACACGATCCGAAGGTCTATGACGTGGCCGTCGAGCAGTTCGAGAAGTTCAAGAAGAATGGATGGCTGAAGCAGGACCCGACCCCCTGCTACTATCTCTACAGCCAGACCATGGAGGGCCGTACGCAGTATGGTCTCGTGGTGGCTGCCAATGTCGATGACTATCTCACGGGTGTCATCAAGAAGCATGAGCTCACCCGCGCCGACAAGGAAGAGGACCGCATGAAGCATGTGCGTTGCTTGTCTGCCAACATGGAGCCCGTCTTCTTCTCCTTCCCCGACAACGAAGTGCTCGATCGCGTAATTCGCGAGACGGCCGCCAAGCCAAGCATCGAGCGCTTTACCTCTGCCGAGGGCTTCATCCATGAGTTCTGGGTTATCGACGATGCTGCAACCATCCGTACCATCACCGATGCCTTCGCCGCTATTCCTTATCTGTATGTGGCCGATGGACATCATCGCACCGCTGCTGCTGCGCGGGTAGGGCAGGAGCGTGCCCAGCAGAATCCCCATCACACGGGCGATGAGGAATACAACTTCTTCCTGGCCGTATGTTTCCCCGCCGGTCAGCTCAAGATTATGGACTACAACCGTGTCGTCAAGGATCTCAATGGCCTGACCAGTGAAGAGTTCCTTGCCAAGGTGGCCGAGAACTTTGTCGTGGAGAAGAAGGGCACTGACATCTATCGTCCCGACCGGCTCCATAACTTCAGCCTCTATCTCGATGGCGAATGGTACAGTCTGACCGCCAAGCCCGGAACCTATAACGACGACGACCCCATCGGTGTGCTCGATGTGAGTGTTTCGTCCGACCTCATCCTCGACCGGATTCTCGGCATCAAGGACCTTCGTCGCGACAAGCGCATCGACTTCGTGGGTGGTTTGCGTGGACTGGGCGAGCTGAAGCGTCGTGTCGATAGCGGCGAGATGCGTGTGGCCCTGGCCCTCTATCCTGTATCCATGGACCAGCTGATGAACATCGCCGATTCCGGCAACATCATGCCTCCCAAGACCACCTGGTTCGAGCCCAAGCTTCGCTCCGGTCTCGTTGTTCATACCCTTGACTAAGGGATTATAAGGGATTATAAGGGATAATAAGGGACTTGAAGGGATATTAGGGGACGATTGTTCCTTGGTTCCAGTTCTTATCTAGGCGATACTAACCTCCCTAAAAATCCCCAAATATCCCTTAATATCCCCAAATATCCCCAAAATATAACCTCCCTTGAACCAATTCAAATACATAGTCAAGTTCCTGATAGCTTTGATTTCGCAGTCTGACCAGGCGTGGAGCTACCTCGCCACGGCCGAGACCAAGGAATCGAAGCCTGACTACATGCTGTGGAATTACTATTATCCCCTGCTGGGCTTCATGTCGCTGGTCATCTTCTTGTGTGCGGGTTCCCGCAACCCCTCGCCCGAGGTTAGTTTCGACTTCCAGTATGGCATGACGAAGATGGTGCCTGTTCTCGTAGCCTATTTCATCGGCCCTTATCTGGCACTGATTCTCATCAAGCAGGTATTGGTTCATCTTTTTGAATTGCCCAATCCCGACAAGAACCGGCTGATCATCTTCGTGTTCTATAGCACGAGTTTCCTGGTTGCACTTGAGATGCTGATGGCTGTGATGCCTGCCATCCGCTTCTTCCAGTTCATCGCCTTGTATCTCGTCTATATCACCTGGAATGGTTCGCACACCTACATTCGTGTGGCCGAGAAGCGGCGCTGGCTGTTTGGCTTCGTGTCGTTCCTGGTCATTTTCTTCTCCCCAAGCGTCGTCCAGCATCTGCTGCAGTTCCTCCAGGGATAAGGGATGGGTTCTATATTCGATTACGCTGATCTATGGCAAATAACAACAAGAAGAAAGGCTCAGGTTCCGCAGCCGTCAACATACGCAACAAGCGTGCTACCTTCGACTACGAGGTGCTCGATACCTTCACCGCCGGCATGGTGCTCACAGGTACCGAGATCAAGTCGTTGCGTGCCGGCAAGGCTGGCCTGACCGATTCCTATTGCATCTTCGATCGTGGGGAACTGTGGGCCAAGAACGTCTATATCGCCGAATATTTCTACGGTACCTACAACAACCACAATGCCCATCGCGACCGCAAGCTGCTGCTCACGCGTCGCGAGCTCCGCGGTCTGCAGAACAGTTCCAAGGAGCCTGGCCTGACGATTATCCCTTTGCGTCTCTTCATCAACGAGAAGGGGCTGGCCAAGCTCGACATCGCGCTGTGCAAGGGCAAGAAGCAGTACGACAAGCGCGATACAATGAAGGATAAGGAAGACCAGCGTGCGATGGATCGTGCGCGCAAAGACTACGGTAAATATTGATGGAACAGTATCCCTCCCAACTGCTGACCAGCGCCGTCGACGAGTTTTCCAAGTTGCCGGGCATCGGTCGAAAGACGGCGCTTCGTCTGACGCTCCATCTGTTGCGCCAGGAACCCGAGCGGGCGATTCACCTCGGCGAGTCGCTCATCAGGTTACGCAAGGAGGTGCGTTACTGTAAGTGCTGTCACAACCTCAGCGACACCGACCTTTGTCAGATCTGTGCCAACCCGAAGCGCGATGCCTCGACCATTTGTGTCGTCGAGAACGTCAAGGAAGTGATGGCCATCGAAGCAACCCGGCAGTTCCAGGGTCTCTATCACGTCCTGGGCGGACTCATCTCCCCGATGGATGGAGTCAGTCCGCAGCAGCTCGAGATCGACAGCCTGTTGGAGCGTATTCGTCAAGGCCAGGCCGACGGCCATACGCCTGTCAACGAAGTGATTCTCGCCCTTTCCACCACCATGGAGGGCGATTTGACCAACGGATACATCTTCAAGCAGCTGGTCAGGTTCCCTGATTTGAAGGTGACCACTTTGGCACTGGGTGTCAGTGTTGGCGACGAAATTGAGTATGCCGACTCGGTCACTTTGGGACGAAGCATCCTGAACCGCACGCCCTATGCCAATACCTTCCAGAATAACAAATAGCAGTATCCTATAACATGAAGAAATATGTCATTGCGGCCCTGTCCGCACTCCTCACCGCAGGATCCGTTGCACAGACTGTGCAGCAAGTCACCATTGGCGACAACATGGACTATGGCTTGACCTATAGTCTGCCCGTCACACGCATCGAGGTTACCGTCAAGGCTCATTGCACCAAGGTTGTGGCTGGCGAGTTCGCCCTTTATGCCGAGAAGTACCTCGGCTTGAAGAATGTAGCTCAGGAGGACCAGACCTGTTGGGAGGTAAGTGAGATACAGCTCAAGGGCGCTGCGCAGGCCGACAGTGCACGGACCTTCCACATCTATTTCAGCGACAAGGCAGCACTGCCTACGTTCTATCTCACCGACGACCGCTGCCTTTGGACCATCAACCAGAAACCCGAGCAGACTACCCCTTCGAACCCCTCAAACCTCTCGAACTCCTCGAACCCCTCGAATGCTCTCCGGCTCAAGCCCACCGATGTGATGACCAGCGACCTGCTCAAGGCGGGTAGCAGGGCCAAGCAGGCCGAGCTTGTTGCTGACGAGATATTCAGCATCCGCGAAAGTCGTTCCGACCTCATCCGTGGCGAAGCAGACAACGTGCCCAACGACGGCCAGCAGCTCCAGCTCATGCTCGACCACCTCACCGCACAGGAAGAGGCTCTGCTGTCGCTCTTTGTGGGCACCACTACCGAGTGCGACGAGGTGCGGACGTTTTCGTTTGTCCCCTCTGACGATGTGAGTCGTGAACTCATCTTCCGGCTCTCGCGCGAGTTGGGCTTCGTCGAGGAGGACGACCTGGCTGGCGCTCCCTACTACCTGAGTGTCTCGGTCACCGAGGACAACCGCCTCGACGAGATGACCGCCAACGCACGCAAGAAGCTCGAGAAGGGCATTGCCTACTGCATCCCCGGCAAGGCGCATGTAACCCTCTTCACGGCCAGCCAGAAGCTCGCCGAAGGTGATATACCTATGGCTCAGTTCGGCCATGTCGAGATGCTTCCCCAGGCCCAGTTTACCAACAAGAAGCGCCCCTGCTCCGCCGTCTTCGTACCTTCGACCGGCGCCATCAAGCTCTTCGAACAGACCGAGATCCAGTAACCCTCATCCCCTCATAACCCAATGAAAAAATACTGGCTCCCCTTTCTCATCAGCCTCGCTGTGGCCGCAGTCCTCTGCATAGGCATCCAGCTTGGTGAGGCGCGCATGGCCAACGAGATACATGTCTATCAGTCCGACGATGCCAACTTCGACAATAGGAACCGTGGCGGTCTCACCAGCAGTGAGGCTTCCGCCAAGCTGGTCTATCTTTTCGACCTGCTGCGCGACCGATACGTCGATACGCTCGATCTGCAGAACCTTGTGGAGGATGCCATCCCGACCATCGTCGAGGAGCTCGATCCGCATTCCTCCTACATCTCGCGCGAGGATATGACCGCTGTCACCGAACAGCTCGAAGGCTCGTTCAGTGGTGTGGGCATCCAGTTCAACATCCAGCAGGACACCGTCATGGTTATCCAGGTCATCTCGGGCGGTCCTTCCGAGAAGGTGGGTATCCAACCAGGCGACCGCATCGTCACCGTCGATGATTCGCTTTTCGTAGGCAAGAAGATTAACAACGATGTCGTGCTCAAGACGCTGCGCGGAGCTACCGGTTCGGTCGTCAAGCTCGGCATTCGTCGCAACACTTCCCGCGAACTGCTCGAGTTCGAGGTAGAACGTGGCGAGATACCTGTCAACAGTGTCGTGGCTCAGTATCTCGAAGGCAACGTCGGCTATATCAAGATCGACAACTTCGGGCGCAATACCTACAACGAGTTCTTCACAGCCCTCATCAATCTGCGTGCACATGGAGCAAAGGGCTACCTGCTCGACTTCCGGGGCAATGGCGGCGGTTATCTTGAAATCTGTATAGCCATGGTCAATGAGTTCCTGCAGTCGAACCAGCTGATTGTCTATACCGAGGGGCGCTCGCAACCGCGCACCGATCATCGTGCCGATGGTCACGGCAACTTCCAGAACGATCCCGTCGTTGTGCTCATCGACGAGTGGTCAGCTTCTGCTTCTGAGATTTTTGCTGGAGCCATGCAGGACAACGACCGTGCGCAGATTGTAGGACGTCGTTCGTTTGGCAAGGGCCTCGTGCAGCAGCAGTTCGACCTCTACGATGGTTCGGCGCTGCGCCTCACCATCGCCCGTTATCACACGCCCTCGGGCCGCTGCATCCAGAAACCCTATTCGATGGGAGAGGGCGAGGACTATCAGATGGACCTCATCAATCGCTACGAACGCGGTGAGTTCTACAACCAGGACTCCATCCATTTCGCCGATTCCCTTATCTACACCACCATCGGAGGTCGCGTCGTCTATGGTGGAGGAGGCATCATGCCCGACATCTTTGTGCCAAGCGACACCACCTATGTCTCGGCGTTCTACAATAAGTCCATCAGCCTGTTGTATTCATTCGCCTTCCAATACAGCGACAACCACCGCGAGACGGTTTCCTCATTCAAGGACTTCAAGTCCCTGCAGCGCTATCTGGCAGGACAGGGCTTGCTCAATGCCTTCATCAGCTACGCTACTCCTCGTATTGGCCGTCCAACTCCCGCTGAACTGAAGCGCAGTGGTGCTGAGATGGAACGACTCATCATCGCCTACATCATGCGCCAGTGCAAGGACGAGAACTTCTTCTACCAGGAGTTCAACAGCAGCGACAAGACCTACCTCAAGGGCCTCTCCCTCTTCACCGAATAACCAGGTTTGTCCTCGTCGCGGCCCTATATGACCGCCCTTTCGCCCTCATCCCTCGTGTTAAAGTAAGCAGCCAAGTTTGGCTGCTCCCAAAATATCCACCCATGTCCACCAAACAAGAACTCCTCGATCACCGCTATCTCCGCATGGCCGCCATTTGGGCGGAGAACTCCTACTGCAAGCGCCGTCAGGTAGGTTGCTTGCTCGTCAAGGACAAGATGATCATCAGCGACGGCTATAACGGAACCCCCACCGGCTTTGAGAACGATTGCGAGACCGAAGACAATCGCTCCAAGCCCTATGTCCTTCATGCCGAAGCCAACGCCATCACCAAGGTGGCCAAGAGCAGTAATTCGAGCGACGGCTCCACGCTCTATGTCACCGACAGCCCCTGCATCGAATGTTCGAAGCTCATCATCCAGGCCGGAATCAAGCGCGTGATCTATGCCCGTGAGTACCGTCTCACCGACGGCGTCGATCTTCTCCGTCGCGCCGGCATCGAGGTAGTCTTCAAGCCCATCCCCGAAATCCCCCAGGATGCCCCTTCAAAATAGTTTTTTACAATATCCTCCCATATCCTGCCAGAAAAATCTGGCAGGTTTTTTTATTTTGTTTTTTCAGATGATTAATGGGACAAGTCATCCATTTTTTTGTCAAGTAGTTGATGCAACTATGACTACTAACTTCATTTGGATTAGTAAATTATCTTTTTATTTAGGTTTAGGATATGCTACTATGGAGGCATCTCAGTTCCAAACCAAGAATATTCGTAGGCTGACTGAGGCCTGTGTGATAATCAGTCGGGAAGAATCATGAGCGAGCGGATGACTTCATCGGCGAGGGAGAGACCGGGTTCGGTGAGGGTGAGGCGGTTGTTGTGGAGTTGGAGGAGGTTGCGGTCGATGAGGGAGTGGAGGGTGGTGTGGAGGGTCGTGAGGGAGGAGTTGGGTTGTGCTGTGGTTTGGGAGGAGGTGGGTTGTGTTGTGGTTTGGGAGGAGGTGGGTTGTGCTGCGGTTTGGGAGGAGGTGGCGGGGTTTGTTTTCGGGAGGAGGGATTCCAGATCGTGAAGGTCGAGGCCTTGGGCGGTGCGAAGGCCGAGCATAATGCGTTCGTTGTAGAGGTCGAGGTCGGTGAGGGTTTCGGATTCTTCCTGGCGAACACCTTTTAAATAATGGTTCAGGTCGGGAAGGTTCCAGCTGCGACGTCTGTCGCCGTCGTAACTGTGGGCACCGGGACCGAGGCCGAGATAGGGGGTGGGTGTCCAATAGGAGGAGTTGTGACGGGAATGATAGCCGGGGAGGGCGTAGTTGGAGATCTCGTAGTGCTCGAAGCCGGCTGCCTTGAGTTTCTGACGGAGCAGGGCTGCCATCTGGAGGCAGGTGTCGTCGTCGCAGGGGGTGAGTTCGCCTTTTGCGACGCGTTTGTTCAAAGGGGTGCCTTCTTCGACGCTGAGGTTGTAGGCGGAGATGTGCTGGGGGTGAAGCTTGAGCACTTCGTCGATGCTGTATTCCCAGGACTGGAGGGTCTGGGTGGGGAGACCGTACATCAGATCGAGGCTGATGTTGCGGATGCCGGCTTCGCTGAGACGCTGGACGGCTTCGCGGACGTGGGCGGCGTTGTGGCGACGATGGAGGAGGCTGAGCTCGCTATCGACCATCGATTGCACACCGAGGGAGAGGCGGGTGATGGGGAGGCACTCTAATCCCCCTGCATAGGGGGGGGAGGGGGCAGCCATAGATGGCTGCGACGGGGACGCTTGGCAGCCAAACTTGGCTGCGGCAGGGACGGAAGGGGCGAAGAGGGGGGAGGGGGCAGCCATAGATGGCTGCGACGGGGACGAGAGGGGCCAGGTGCCGTCGATGAAGTCCTCGGGGTTGGCTTCCATCGTGATCTCTTCGCAGCGGGAGAGGTCGAAATGGGTGGCGAGGGCGCGGAGGAGGGTGACGATGTTGGAGGGGCCTAATTGGGAGGGGGTGCCGCCTCCGAGGTAGATGGTGCGGACGGGGTCGCGCAGGAAGGCCTTCCGTTCCTCCATCTCGTTCACAAGGGCCGCTACGTACTGGGGGCCTTGGTTGCGGAGGGTGGTGGAATAGAAGTCACAGTAGATGCACCGGGAGGCGCAGAAGGGGATGTGGATGTAGATGCCGGACAAGGGAGGGGACGAAGGGGCGGCCATACACGGCCGCCGACGGGGACAACACGGGACGGAGGAGAGGGCGGCCAGGGACGGCCGCGATGGGGACGCGGGGGAGAGGGGACGAAGGGGCGGCCAAGGATGGCCGCGATGGGGACGCGGGGGAGGGACGCGGGGCGGTGGTTATTTGATGAGGATTTTGTGGTTGTTGAGGATGTAGAGGCCGGAGGCGGGGTGGTTGCTGGAGGTGGGGAGGGTGATGGGGTGGCCGAGGAGGTCGAAGAGGGGGGAGGAGGGGAGGGCGTTGAAGGGGGTGGAGCCGTCGATTGTGATGGTTTCGATGCTGGAGGCGGGATCGTCCTTGCCGTGGATGTTCACCTTGGTGCAGATGTTGCTGGCAAGAAGGGACCAGGCGGTGCCGTCGAAGTAGTAGGGACGGGCGTAGTAGGAGACGTTCTTGTTGAGCGAGCTGAGGTCGAGCACGAAGTCGAGGGTGACGGTGTGCTGCTGGTTGTCGCCGGCCACAGCGGTGGGACCTTCGTATTTGGCTACGGGGGTCAGGGATGAGGGGTTGGTGTTCTTGGTGTAGAACCAGATGGCGAAGGTGCCATCGTAGTCGATGCCGGTGTTGGTCACTGAGAGGGAGGCGGTGACGGGGCTGTTGCGATAGAAATTGCCGTCGTCGCTGCCGGAGGTCAGGTCGAGGTCGTCGTTGACTGTGAATATAGCTCCTGCCTGCAGGTCCACCTCGACCTGGAAGGTGCGTGCATCGCCGATGGTCTGAGAGGAAATTGCATTGACGTTCCAGGGACGGAAGAAGAGCGAGGCGGTCCACTGTCCGGCTTCGGTGAAGCGATAGGAGAAGGACACATCGGCCGATTCGCCTGGGGCGATGGATAGACAGCCGGAGGCGTCATCGACGCTGTCGCTGCGCCTGGAGGGCGAGGTGAGCTGCAGCGAGAACTGGCCGTTGATGGTTTCGTTGCTGCGGTTGGTGACGCGTGCAGTGATCTGCTCCGGACGGGTGGAGACGGTCTGCGTATCGAAGCTCCATTCGGAGGCTTCGATGTTGCGATTGACCTTGGGACGGGAGATGGAGACGTTGTCGCCGCTGACGTCGAACTGGAGGTAGCTCTCGTCGGTGGTTCGTGACATTTGGATAAAGTCCCAATCGTCGGAGTTCTTGGGCTGGAAGTAAAGATAGGCCTGATACGTACCGTCGGCAAGGTCGGAGGGAATGGTGTAGGAGGCGCTGAGCTGTAAGCCGGAGCAGTAGCCGTTGGCATCTACACCATCCACGCTGATGGACCTGAGGCTCTTTTGGCTGATGACGTTGCCTTGCTGCATGACGACGATGCCACAGTTGCCTTCGGCCTTCAAACCGGAGTAGTTGTAGATGTAGCGCACGGTGATGTTCACCGAGCTGCCCTTGGTGGCGGAAGACTTGCTGGACGAGAACGTTCCATTGTTCGGGAAAAAGAGGGCTGTTCGGTAGGTGCCGACTCCTTCGGAGGGGCTGATGTTGACCACGGCATGCTGACCTTCGCAGAAGCCATCGTCCATCCGCATGGCACCCACGCCCACGCCATCGGGGTTGAGCACCGCGATGTCGTAGTAGGCATTGAAGTTGCCGTTCCAGCCCCAGTTGACGTAGTAGCGTCCTTCCGTATCGAAGCCTTCGAGGACGAAGGCATGGCCGGAATTTTTCTCGACGAATGAACTGCCCGTGTAAAGCACGGGACGGCCTTCGCGTAATTCACCCTGCAGGATGGAGACCCACTCGTCGTAGGAGAAGCCTTCGCGCTGAATATTGGTGGTGCGGCTGTTGTAGCTGAAGTTCTCAATGAAGGCGCGGTCGATGAAGGGGCTGGTGGTGCCGCTTCCTTCGGCCGAATATTGCATGTTGACGGCCACGCCACAGTGGTAGAGGAGCTTGGACACCTCGTTCTGCTCGGCCTGAGAGCCCGGATAGCTGCGGGTGAAGGAGAGGGGCATGAGCGAATAGTCGTAGGTCTGCTCGGCGTAGTTGACCGAAAGGTTCTGGGAGTGGGAGATGCCGTCGGCCTTGTACTTCCAGGTGTAGCCGTGCTTGCCACTGCCGACGGTGGGCTGCTGGTAGTAGCGGATAATCTGTCCCATGGCCGTGGCGACACATCCTGTGGGGCAATGCTGGCTGCCGATGGTGGGGGTGAGGAGCGAGTAGGCCCCCTCCTGATCCCATTCAATGCCGCCGAGGATGGGCGCAACCCCATCGGTTGTGGCCCGAAGCTGCGCAGGAGACTCGGCAGCGTCGGGGTGCTGCTCGAGATAGGCGGTACGTTGGCTGATGGCCTGGAGCCACCAACGGAGACCTTCGGGCATGGCCTCGTCGAGGTCGGCTGGCATCTGCCCCATGCCGTAGGCAAGGATGGGGCGGGTAAGGGTGGATGCCGAAACGACGACGAAAGCATCGTGCTCCGTGTCGTTGAAGGCAAAGTAGGGCTGCACTGCAGCGTCAAGCTGGGACGCATTGCGAGCAGCACGATGCATGGCCTTGAATTCGACGGGCTGACCGGTTTCCTGGCCGAGGAATGCGCATGCGATGGCCTGGGCCTCGTCGAACGAACGGTTTTCGGCATGGAGCAATCCGGCTGCAAGAATCAGGATGCTGAGGAAGGATTTCTTATACATAGTAAGACTATTTTTCGTTAAAGTGGGGACAAATTTACTGCTTTTATTTGACAAATGGGTGCATTGACACGGAAAATGTACGTTTTTCATGCTTTTTTTCACTCCTTTTTTGAAATTGTCGCAGAAATTGTCTAAATTTGCGCCACTTGATGCGCCGTTTTATACGTCGGATGGGCTGCATCGGGTGTGCGTGTGTACTAAAACCGATATGGCTCAAAGCTATCTTCAAATCGATCATCTTACCAAGTCGTTTGGTGACCTGGTGCTCTTCGAGGATCTCTCGCTGGGCATCAGCGAGGGTGACCGCATCGGCCTGATAGCCCGTAACGGCAGCGGCAAGACGACGCTGCTGAACATCATCATGGGCATCGAGGGAAAGGACGAGGGGACCATTGTCTGGCGCAACGACCTGCGTGTGGACTATCTGAGCCAGGACCCCCAGTTCCCTCCCGACATCACGGTGGGAGAGGTTTGCCGCTGTGTGCGCCTGGGCAACAAGTGGGTGGTGGATGAGACCAAGGACTCGCAGGAAGTGCTCACCAACAGTTCGGAGCTGACACGCATCCTGTCGCGGTTAGGACTGACCGACCTCAGTCAGAAGGTGTCGCAGCTGAGCGGCGGCCAGCAGAAGCGCCTGGCCCTGGCGCATGTGCTGATAGACAACCCGCAGCTGCTGATCCTGGACGAACCGACGAACCACCTCGACCTGGAGATGGTGGAATGGCTGGAGGACTACCTGAACCGAAGCCGCTCGATGACGCTGCTGATGGTGACGCACGACCGCTATTTCCTGGACCGTGTCTGCAACCGCATCGTCGAGCTGGCCGACCGTCAGCTCTACACCTACCGGGGCAACTACAACTATTACCTCGAGAAACGTGCCGAGCGCATAGCGGCCCAGAACGCACAGGTGGACCATGCGCAGAACCTCTTGCGCAAGGAGCTGGACTGGATGCGCCGACAGCCGCAGGCACGCGGACACAAGAGCCGTTCGCGTATCGAGGCTTTCTACGAACTCGAGCAACGTGCGAAGGCCCGCTACGAGGAGCAGCGTGTGCGCCTGCAGACACGCAGCACCTACATCGGCTCGAAGATCTTCGAGGCAAAGCACGTCTATAAGTCATTCGACGACCACCAGCCCGCCAAAGTTATCCTAAAGGACTACAGCTACACCTTCGCACGCTACGAGAAGATGGGCATCATCGGGGCAAATGGTGCGGGCAAATCAACCTATCTGAAGCTCCTTCTGGGCCAGATACAGCCCGACCAAGGACATTTCGACGTGGGCGAGACGGTGCGCTTTGGCTACTACAGCCAGGATGGCATCCAGTACGACGAGCAGAAGAAGGTGATCGACGTGGTGCGCGACATTGCGGAATACATCCTGATGAGCGACGGCTCGAAGCTGTCGGCATCGGAGTTCCTGAAACAGTTCCTGTTCACGGCCGACAAGCAATATTCGTACGTGTATAAGCTCAGCGGCGGGGAGAAGCGGAGGCTGTACCTCTGCACCATCCTGATGCGTTCGCCGAACTTCCTGATCCTCGACGAGCCGACCAACGACCTCGATATCGTCACCTTGCAGGTGCTCGAGGAATACCTCCAGAACTTCGGCGGCTGCGTGATTGTGGTCAGCCACGACCGCTACTTCATGGACAAGGTGGTGGACCACCTGCTGGTGATGAAGGGCGAAGGCGAGCTGCAGGACTATCCGGGCAACTATTCGGACTATCGCGAGTGGAAACTTCTGAAGGAGCAGGAGGCTGCCGAACTTGCTCAGGGGGATGGCGCCACGAAGTCGGCTCCAGCGGCTGCTTCGTCGGTGAAACCTAAGACCCAGAAGGCTCCGAAGCTCACCTTCCAGGAGAAACAGGAGTTCCAGCAGCTCGAACAGGAATTGCCTCGACTTGAAGCGGAAAAGGGCGAGATCGAAGCGCTGATGAGCAGCGGCACGCTTTCGCCCGACGAGCTGATGGCGAAGGGACGGCGCATGCAGGAGCTGATGGACCTGATTGACGAGAAGGAGCTCCGATGGCTGGAACTGGCCGAGAAAGTCACGAATTAGAGTTTTTTTATCACGAATTAGAGAATTTTAGAATTATTTTTATAAGAAAAAACTCCTTTCGGGGGAAGAAAAAGGTTGACTCAGAAACCCTTGAACTTTTGAACCCTTGAACTTTTGAACACATTTAAAAGATATATATGAAGAAGATTTTCTTAGTCCTTTCCATTCTGGCACTATTGGTGTCGGTGACGTCGTGCAAGACTTCGACGAAGGTGGTAGATACGGCCATCGAGCAGCAGGACGCGAAGCATGAGTTTCGCGGCGCCTGGATACAGACCGCCTGGCAGGACCGTTACCAGAACAAAACGCCTGAGGCGTGCCGGCAATACCTCAAGCAGCTTGTCGAGACGCTCTATCAGACGGGATTCAATGCTATCGTTTTTCAGGTGCGTCCCGAGGGGGATGCCTTCTATCACAGCAACTATGAGCCTTGGAGCCGCTTCCTGACGGGCGTGCAGGGCAAGGCACCTTCGCCCGACTGGGATCCGATGGAGTACTTGATCGAGCTGTGCCACAGCCACGGTATGGAGTTCCATGCCTGGATCAATCCCTATCGCATGTATATGTCGAAGAACTTCAACCTCGCCAGCAATCACCTCTATCGCGAGCACCCCGAGTATTTCGTCATCTTCGACGAACGGCTTTACCTCAACCCCGGACTGCCCGAGAGCCGCGCATGGATCCGTTCGGTGGTGACCGACATCGTGAAGCGCTATGACGTGGATGCCATCCACATGGATGACTATTTCTATCCCTATCCGGTGGCCGGCAAGGAGTTCAACGACATTGCGACCTTCCAGGCCTACGCTCCCCAGATGGGCTACAATCCGAACAGCCGTACCGACCTAGGCGCCTTCCGTCGGCGCAGCGTCAATATCCTCATCAAGTCGGTTCACGACGACATCCGCGCGCTCAAGCCGTGGGTCCGCTTCGGCATCAGTCCCTTCGGTATCTATCGCAACGAGAAAAGCTGGGAGGGCGGTTCGAAGACCAACGGCACGCAGTGCTACGACGACCTGTATGCCGATGTGCTGCTCTGGGCGCAGTCGGGCTGGATCGACTACGTGGTTCCCCAGCTCTACTGGGAGATCGGTCATAAGTCCGCTGACTACACCACGCTGTGCTCCTGGTGGACGCAGAACATCCCCGCTCCGTGCCAGCTCTACATCGGCCAGAGCATCGAGCGCAGCCTGGACGGTGCCGCCAAAAGTGCCTCGACGCCTTCGTTGCTCAAGAGCAGCAAGAATTTCCTGGCGAAGATCAACCAGGCCCGTGGCAACAAGCGTGTGCTGGGCAACTGCTTCTGGTATGCCTACCAGGTGGAGGACAACGAGTTCGGCG
>JAEEUA010000032.1 GCA_016286775.1 Bacteroidales bacterium | reverse complement strand
CATCCCCGACCAGCAGATCCTCACACCGTGGGAGAGCTGCATCACGCTCACGCAGGACTGGGGCTGGAACGATCATCCGCAGTACAAGTCCGTCAATCGCATCCTCGCCATCCTTTCCGAAATTGTAGCCAAGGGCGGAAGCCTCCTGCTCGGCGTAGGACCCACCCCGCAGGGACTCATCGAGGACAGCAGCGTCGAACGTCTCCACGAGATAGGCAAGTGGCTCCAGGCCAACGGCGAAGCCATCTACAGCACCGTCCCCACCCCCATCTACACCAACGAAACCCGAAACGTCTGGTTCACTGCCAGCAAGGACGGCTGCACGCGCTACGCCATCATCCCCAACGACGATACGACAGGCATCCCCGCCACCGTGTCGTGGCAGGGGAACGTGCCCAGGAAAGGTTCGCGCATCGTCAATCTCGCCACAGGTCGTTCAGTTCGCTACACCGTCCAGGGCGACATCGTCACCATCACCCTGCCCAAGGACGCCTCCCGAACACACGGCCTGGCAATCCGTATGACCTGTGAGAAACAATAGCACAAAGGAATTAGAATTTCTTATTTCAGAAGGCGCGGCATCGTATGGTGTCGCGCCTTTGATGTCTTTTCAACAAAATAATCACAATGGACGGAAAATTGTACTATCTGTGCATAAGCGGTGTAATATCACCGCGAGATTGTATCAAGTGTACACAAGCAGAGCAATCATGCGAGGGGGATGGAACTAAGTGCGCACAAGCAGTGCAATTTCGCCGTGAGATTGTACTAAGTGTACACAAGCAGTGCAATATTGCCGCGAGATTGTATCAAGTGTACACAAGCAGTACAATATTGCGGGAGCCGTTGTACTATTTGTACACAAGTGATGCAATATTGCGGCAAGATGGTACTATTTGTCCACAAGTAGTACCGTCGTGACAATATTCGGTATCAACTCGTTGATAGAACCTCTTTTTCGAAAGAATATGCTTCGAAAGAACTAGAAAAAATGGAATTTACTGATGATTTCGTGCGTTTGCATGTCCCTTAACGTCCTTTGGAGGACATGTTCCTTTTGAATCATATCCTCTGAAGTTCGTTGGGGGATATGCGGCGATAAGAAGATATCCTCTGCGGTTCATTGAAGGATATGCGACGATGGCGGCATATCTCCTAACGTTCGCTGAAGGATATGCGACAATGGCGGCATGTCCCCTAAAGTTCGCTGTAGGATATGCGACAATGGCGGCATGTCCCCTAACGTTCGCTGAAGGATATGCGACAATGGCGGCATGTCCCCTAAAGTTCGCTGTAGGATATGCGACAATGGCGGCATGTCTCCTAAAGTTCACTGAAGGATATGCGACAATGGCGGCATGTCTCCTAACGTTCGCTGTAGGACATGCGGAGGTGGCGGCATGTCCCCTCACGTTCGCTGAAGGACATAGTCTAAAACAGTAATATAGGATTGTGTGCAAAGATACGAAATAAATATTTCCCAAACAAATAATGGATGTTTTTTGACCCGGTGCAATCGGTTGTTGCGATATTTGAGGATGGAAATTGGGCGTTATTTGCATTTGGATGAGAATGGATTTGGAAATGTGAGTTTTTTCGTTTATTTTTGCGTGTCCAATCAAAGAATCTTTCATCATACGTTGAAAATTATTGAATGAACAATGAATAATAGCTATTTCAAAGTAGGGCAAAATATAAGCGATGTGATTAAGGCATTGTTGTTCAACAATGTTTTATTACTTATCGTCTATTTAATAATCTTTCGTTTTTTACCTCACACATTGGAAGTGCAAATTGTCCTGCTCTTGATTTTTCTTTACATTTTCGTTTTCACAATTCTGTCATACGGGCACAAGAAGCGACTTATTATTTCAAAATCAGGTTTCCTGATTCTGCATAAACAGGGAAAGGATGTTTTGTATGAACGGTATCCTTGGTCCAATATCAATAGTCTTCATTATGTTGTAGCGAGAGGTACAAGACATAAATCTTCAAGCAGCTTGACCATCAGTATGAGGAAGCATGCATATAGTAGCAGAAAAAGAGACTTGTACAACAGTAAGGACATAGACATTTCTATTAATCTTGATGAATTCTTTCATTTTTCATTCAAGAATGCAATGTATGGAATAGCAAGGGGTTATTATGACTATCAATTACATAATGTATTGACAGAACTTTGTAAAAAGTACCATGTCGCTTATAAGTTATATACTTTATAATTTTCCTACAAAAAAAGCACCCTGCCGCGAGACAGAGTGCTTGCTTGTAATATATTATCATTGAGGGTGTTTCAGCGTCTCAATGCTGCCAGTTCGTCGAGCGTGTAGGGCTTCTTACGACCTACGCGACGGGCGCCATCGGAAGTGATGAGGTAGTCCTCCTCGTTGCGCATACCGCCGAAGTCGCGCCAATGCTGCAGCTCGTCGTAGCAGATGAAGTCGGCGAAGCGCCCTGCAGCCTTCCATTGGTCGATGAGGTCGGGGATGAAGTAGATTCCGGGTTCGACGGTGAACACAAAGCCGGGTTCGAGCATGCGGCCCAGACGCAGCGATGCGAAACCGAAACGCGGATCCTTGTGGGCGCCACGCGGATAGCCCACGTGCACCTCGCCGTAGTTCTCCATGTCGTGCACATCGAGGCCCATCATGTGACCCAGGCCATGGGGCATGAACATCGCCACGGCACCGGCTTCGGCAGCTTCCATCGGGTCGCCCTTCATGATGCCGAGTTCCTTGAGACCTGCGGCGATATTGGCCCAGGCTGCCACGTGGCATTCGCGATAGGTGATGCCGGGACGAAGTTGGGCGGCTGCCTTCTCGTAGGTGTCGATGAGGACGCGATAGACGGCCTTCTGCCGATCGGTAAACTCACGTCCGACGGGCATGGTGGTGGTGCAGTCGCCTGCATAGTGCATGGCATTCTCGGCTCCAGCATCGAGCAGGAGCATGTCGCCCTCGCGCAGGGAATGGATGTAGCCGTGGTTGTGGAGCGTCTCGCCATGGTTGGTGCAGATGGTGGGGAACGAGAAGAAATAGCCCAGACGCTGGCACACTTCGCCCACGGCGGCTGCGATGTCCTTCTCGTGCATGCCGGGCTGTACGAGGCGGATGGCGGTCTCGTGCATCGTCACGGTGATATCGACAGCCTCGGCCAGCTGCTCGAGTTCCTCGGGACTCTTGTGGTTGCGCATATCGGCAATGTTGTAGCAGAGCTCGAGGCTGGGCGTGGCGACCGGCATTCCCTTGAGGAAGGCGTCGCCGGGTGTGGTGCTGACCTTGGTGCCGAGCAGCTGCTCGAGCCATAGGATGGTGTGGCCGCGATAGGGAGGCACGAAGTGGATGGGCTGCCGTTTCTCGAGGGCAAGCTCGATGTGCCGGCTGAGCGTCGCCAGGGGGCGTGTTTCGCTGACACCCACTGCGGCACAACGCTCAACCAGGGTGGGCTGCACGCCCGACCAGATGATGTCGTCGAGGGTGAGCTCGTCGCCGAAGACGATGGTCTGGTCGTTGTCGATGTCAATGATGGCGGCCAGGCCTTCGTAGTCGAGGCCGAAGAAGTAGAGGAACGTGGAGTCCTGACGGAACGGATAGTTGTTGTCGGGGTAGTTATAGGAGGCGATGCCGTTGCCCAGCATGAGGACGAGGCCACCGCCCAGGGTTTGCTGCAAGCGCTGACGGCGCTCGGCGTAGATTTGAGGAGGGAACATGGGAGGAGGGAGGGTTAAAGGGGGTTGAGGGGTTGGGGAGCAGCCAAGCTTGGCTGCTGACTAAAACACGGGGGAAAGGGGCTTCGAGCAAGGGGGCCGCCCTTTGGGGAAGGGCGCGCCTTACGGCTCGTAGCAGCCCAGGGAGGGCTGGGGAGCGCGGGGATGGCCATCGCGGTCGAGGGGGAGACGGGCGACGGTGCGGGGCTCACCTGCGGCAATGCAGGGCGATTCGGCCTGAAGATGGGCGTCGCAGATGTAGTTGGGCATATCGACGAGCAGGTAGAGCGGGTCGGCATCCCAAAGGATGGCGATGCAATCGTCGTCGTCGAAGCCCGAGGTGGAGTGCACCAGGCAATGGTCGAGGCGATAGTTGTAGATGCTATCGACACGCAAACCTGCCTCATCGACGAAAGCCGTGTAGCCATTGGCATCGATGTTGGGGTCCATGCCTGAATTGCCGTAGATGATGGAATTGGTGAAGTTGCACCGATAGAGCGGGCACCACTGCCGCGTCGAGTCGGAGGGCGCCTGGTAGTTGCGCAGGACGACATCGCACCGCGAGAAGGCTGCCCAGTAGTTGTAGTTGGCCAGGGTGCAGTGGGTGACGTCGTAGGCACCGCCCGCCAGTTCGAGCAGGGCCCCTGCCGAGTTCATCAGACACGTGTTCTCGATGATCATGTTGCTGTTGGTTGCAGCGATGAGCGACGAGTCGGAGTTCATGATGAGCGAATTGCGGACGATGAGCTGCTGGCGCTCGTCACCCAGGAAGTCGGGTCCGTAGGCATAGCGCTTGGGATCGCCCGGGACGACGATGCCCTCGGGGGCTTCGGCAAGGAAACGCGTATCGGTGGAGTCCTGGCGAACGACGATGCCCGTGGTCATGCCCCGGATCTCGGCATACTGGAAGAGGTTGCCTGTGCTGCCCGGATGGATGTTGATGCCGCCCCACTGCGCCGACATGTCGCGATAGTAGAGATTGTCGAAAATCCTGTCGGTACGATCGCCCAGCAGGTTGACGGGCTCGTCGAGCGAACCCTGAAGGCGCAATGTGCCATAGACCTCGATGGAGGCATGGTCGTGGAGATAGAGCGTAACGCCGGGTTCGACGGTGAGCGTGACGCCAGGTGCGATGGCGAAAGCCCCATAGATCAGCTTGTCGATGCCACCGGCAAGCCATGTGGTGTCGCGACGAATCGTATCGTTCAGGAGTTCCTCCACGTCGCGCGTGGTGACAACGAGGCGGATGCTCTGCGTGCGGCCGTTGCAGACAACGTCGAGATAGTCCTCGCGAACGACATCGCGCTCGTCCTGTAGCCCCGCGAACGAGGCTTCGACGAGAATGTAAAGCGAATCGCCCTGGGCGATGTGGAGGAAGTCGGGATTGGTGAAACGGGTGCCTGCCATCCCATCGACGTTGATGCGGAAGATGCTGCTGTCGCCCCCGCGCAGACAGATGCTCGAGAGGGCAAGTTCCCCCTGCTGACGATTGTAGAGCATCAGCTTCTGCGTGGCCGTTTGATGCCCCGTGAGCAGCACGCCCAGGTTGTAGCAGTCGCTGTCGTTCAGCACATACGACGGCTGTGCGCCGGCATCGGTGAGGATGTCGTCGCTACACGAGGCGATGGCGACCAGAAGGGCCAGAAGAAGGGCGAACGGGAGGAAACGCATCGATTTTTTTGGGGGGGGTAGGGATTTCGGAATTTCGGGATAACGGAATTTCGGGATAACGGAATAACGGAATACCGGAATAACGGGATACCGTGGATATCGTGGAGATCGGGAATATCGGGATGCCGAAGGCGGGCAGAAGGCCCGCATTCACTTGCGGGAGACGACCAGCGTGCTGTAGCCTGTGAGGCGGGCGCGATATTGCCGGAGGTGGTAGTTTTCGGCATTGGCAGGACCGGCGGTGGGTGCGGGCGAGCCGTACTGGATGGCTCCGAACTCGGACTCGCAGCTGGGACAGCGGGCGATGAAGGGGTCCTTCATGCCGATGGGCGTGGCCGTGCCGCGATGATAGCAGTAGGGACAGGCGAGGTCGTAGGCATAGAAGGCATCTTCGGTGGCGGCATGATAGAGCAACAGGCCGCAGACGCCGATGTTGTCGGAGACGTTCTGGTACCTGTTGACCAGCACAACGCCGGGCTGGCTGTCGAGGTTGGGGAGGTCGTTCTGCTCGAGGGCTGCGTTGATGGTGCTGATGTTGCAGCTGTAGTGCACGTTGTAGGCCGGGACAGGCGACTCGACTGCCTCCACGCCGACACAGGCAGCGAGGAGGAATGCCGACAAGCCGCCCAGGACTACCCGATGGAGCGACCGGAGCCCGCGGACGAAGGGCCTCCTACCCGACCAGCGCAGCGATGGCATCATGGGCCTTCTGGAAATTGAAGCCTTCGAGCACACGATCCATCAGCGCACGTATCTCGGCGTTGCAGAGATTGCCGATGGAGCCCTCGTGGGTGTGATGCACCTCCTTGACGGGCGTGAAACGTCCGGCCTCGATGTCGAGACCTACCTTCTTGTAGGCATCGCGGAACGGCATACCTTCGGAGGCCAGGCGATTGACCTCTTCGACCGAGAACATCAGGTCGTAGCGCGGGTCGTCGAGGATGTGCTCGTTGACGGTGATGTGCTCCATCATGAGCGTCACCATGCGCAGGATGTCCTTCAGTTCGTCGAACGTAGGGAGGAAGACCTCCTTGATGATCTGCAGGTCGCGGAAATAGCCCGAGGGGAGATTGTTGGTGATCATCATGATCTGCTCGGGCACGGCCTGCAGCTTGTTGCACTTGGCGCGCGTGAGCTCGAAGACGTCGGGGTTCTTCTTGTGGGGCATGATGGACGAACCGGTGGTGAAGGCGTCGTGCAGCTTGATGAAGCCGAAGTTCTGGCTCGAGAACATGCAGGCATCGAAGGCGAGCTTGGCAAGGGTGGCGGCAATGCCGCCCAGGGCCTGTGCGACGATACGCTCGGTCTTGCCGCGTCCCATCTGCGCATAGACCACGTTGTAGGCCATCGAGTCGAAGCCCAGCAGGTCGGTGGTCATCTGGCGGCGCAGCGGGAAGCTCGAACCGTAGCCGGCTGCCGAACCGAGGGGGTTGCGGTTGACGACACGATAGGCAGCCTGCAGCACCTGCAGGTCATCGACGAGGCTCTCGGCATAGGCGCCGAACCACAGGCCGAAGCTGGAGGGCATGGCCACCTGGAGGTGGGTATAGCCCGGCATGAGGACGTTGCGATAGCGTTCGGACTGCTCCTGCAGCATGTCGAACAGCCCTTGGACAGCCTTGACGATGGCCTCGATCTCGTGGCGCATGTAGAGCTTGAGGTCGATGAGCACCTGGTCGTTGCGGCTTCGGCCCGAATGAATCTTCTTGCCGATGTCGCCCAAGCGGCGCGTGAGGATGAGCTCCACCTGGCTGTGGACGTCCTCGATGCCCTCCTCGATGACGAAACGGCCCTCGCAGGCATCGCGGTAGATCTGCTTCATCTCGGCAAGCAGGATGTCGAGCTCGTCGCGGGTGAGCAGGCCGATGCTTTCGAGCATGGTGATGTGCGCCATCGAGCCAAGCACGTCGAAGGGCGCAAGATAGAGGTCCATCTCGCGGTCGCGTCCGATGGTGTAGCGTTCGATGTCCTTATCGACCTGAACGGATTTTTCCCAAAGTTTCATTGGCATCACTTCAATCAATAGGGAATCTTGGTGAGCATCTCGGCAAGCTGGTCGGCGACGCCATCGAGCTTCTTGCCGACCATCGGCTTGAGGAAGAAGGGGATATCGACCTCGACGGTGACGCGGCAACGCGTCTCGTAGGGCGACTTGGGAAGGAGCTGTACCCACAGGGTGGCATCGACGGGGCTCTGGTCGGACTGGAACTTGACACACTTCATCGGTTCCTCGCGATCGACAACGCCAATGCCGATCTGCATGCCGTTGACCTTGAAGAGAGCCGTGTCGCGCGTGAACGACAGGTCACTCAGCGTGAACTTGCCACCACCCTGCTCGGCAATCTTTGCCTTGAGGGCCTGTTTCATCTCGGGGGACATATTGTCCTTCATCGTCTGGAACTGCGACAGGTCGCTGATGCGGTTCCAAACCTGGTATTGGGATGCGGGGATGATCTTTACCTCGCTCTGATATTTGGACATGGGATGGGGGTATTATGGGTTAGGAGGCAGCCAAGGATGGCTGCTGACAAAAACACGGGGGACAAAGGGCGTACGCTCCGGGCGGGGAGGACGAGGCGCGGGGAGGACGAGGCGCGGGGCTGGTTTAGCGGCCCCACTCGCTGGGATTGGCGCGCCACTGCTTGAGGACCTCGATGTCGCTGGGCTGGATGTAGCCCTGTTCGGCGGCTTCGGTGACCAGTTCGGTGTAGTTGGAGAGGGTGGTCAGCTCGACGCCGGCCTCCTCGAAAGCCTGCTGGGCCTGCGGGAACTGATAGGTGAAGATGGCCACCATACCCAGCACGTTGACATTGGCCTGACGAAGGGCGGCCACGGCCTTGAGGCTGGAGCCACCGGTGGAGATGAGGTCTTCGATGACAACAACGTTCCAGCCTTCCTGGATCTGACCTTCGATGAGGTTGCCCATGCCATGATCCTTCGGAGCCGAGCGCACATAGACGAAGGGAACGCCAAGGGCATCGGCCACGAGAGCACCCTGTGCAATGGCACCGGTGGCGACACCTGCAATGGCATCGACCTTGTCACCATAGATGCGCTGCACGGCGCTGACCAGCCCCGTCTTGATGATGGTGCGGATATCGGGGAATGCAAGAGTCTTGCGATTGTCGCAATAGATAGGGGAATGCCAGCCGGAGGCCCACGTGAAGGGCTCATTCGGCTGCAACTTGACGGCCTTGATGGCCATGAGCTTTTCAGCTACAAGACGTTCAATCGTTTTCATATTGTAGATTTGACTTTGATAGTTTCGGGATAACGACGCAAATTTAACGCAAAAAAATGAATTTTCGTCTGTTTAGATATCCAAAAAAACATAAATGAGGGCAAAAAAGGAGATTTCGAAAGAGAAATGGCACGCTGAGGGGGCAATGACTACCAGTTGGTAAAGGCGAGCGTCAGCACACTGATGCGTACTCCAGGCACCGATTCGAGCAGCGCATCGGCTGCAGCGACAATCGTAGCTCCTGTGGTCAGCACGTCATCGACCATGAGGACATGTTTCGAAGCAAGACGCTCGGGATGACGCACGACGAAGGATCCCTCCTCGTTGCGCAAACGCTCGTCGCCCGTCAGCCCGACCTGGGAGGAAGTGTGACGCCGCTTGCGAAGACAGCCATTCTCGACCGGGAGCTTCCAAAGGGCAGACAACGTCTCGGCAATAGGAGCACTCTGGTTGTAGCCTCGATGCAGCAGGCGAAGAAGATGCAGGGGGATGGGCACAATGACATCGATGTCGTAGGGCCAGCCGGTCACGCCCTTCTGCGAAGCGGCCAACTGCAGTTCCTCGGCAAAGATGCGGGTGACCTGGGCATTCACCCAGGGCCGGTCGGAGAACTTCGCCTGGCGAATGATACTGCCGAAGCTTCCCTGCCGGACGTAGTAGCAGAAGGACGTGGCATGCTCGAAGGGGAAACGCCCCAGCAAGCGGTGTTCGACCTCGTTGTCGGGCAGCTCGGCATGCACCCGGGGCAAGACAGCCAGACACTCCAGACACAGTCCCTCCTCCTGCGGCATCAGGGGGCGGCCGCAATAGGGACATCGGCGAGGGAGAAAGAGGTCGAGCATAGGATCATTCGGAAATATCACCTAAAACCTTGGCGATGACATAGGACTCGAAGCCGCGTTGGGCGGCGAACCGAAAAAGTCGGGCTCGGTCGTTGGGGGAAAGAGGCCGATCGAAGGAGCGCATCCTGTTGCTCAACAGGTCGGCACAAGCCTGCTGGTATTCGTCGGGGTCGATCTTTTCGTCGAAGGCCTCGCGGATGAGTGCATCGTCGATGCCCTTGGCCCGAAGAGCGTAGCTGATCTTCAGCCTGCCCCAACGGTCGAAGCGAAACTTGTCGCTGACAAAGGCTCTCACATATCGCCCTTCGTCGAGATAGCCCTCCTGAGTCAGATAGCCGACCAAACGGGCTGCATCGGACTCCGAAATGCCCCACGAGACGACTTTCTCGAAAATGTCGCTGGGGCAC
Source organism: Bacteroidales bacterium (assembly GCA_016286775.1). Classification (GTDB taxonomy): domain Bacteria; phylum Bacteroidota; class Bacteroidia; order Bacteroidales; family UBA3663; genus Liminaster. Next base: position 12,255 of record JAEEUA010000032.1, on the reverse strand, counting down.
CGTTCGCTTTGGCTACAAAGCGCTGCTGCCTTGTTGAGCGCCTGATTGTAGGTTAAAGTTTTCAATTAACAATTAATAATTAACAATTAACAATGAGGGCTGGGTGTCGCCTTCACCATGCGGTCACGCCCCGTGATATCGCAGCGCAACTCCACATCGTGATAGCCCAGTTCTTCAAGCAGCCGGCACGTTTCACGTCCATAGGCGGCATTGATTTCGAAAAAGAGCAGGCCGTTCGGTTTCAGGTGCCTTAGGCCAAAACGACCGATGGCGCGATAGAAGAGCAGCGGGTCGTCGTCGGGCACGAAGAGGGCAAGCCGAGGCTCATGCTTCAGTACAATCTCCGACATCTCGGCCGCCTCGTTTTCGCAGACGTAGGGAGGATTGCTGACAAGGACATCGAACTGTTGATAAGCCTGTTGACAAGTGGCATTTTCGATGCTGGAATCGTGTGGAAAGACGAGGTTATCAACATCGCCAAGTACATCAAACTGAGCAAATTGGATGTTATCAACATGCTGTTGACAAGCGTTCTCGCGGGCAATGTTCAAAGCTGCTGTTGACAAGTCGAGCGCAAGCACCCTTGCATCGGGGATTGCACGGGCCAGACTGATGGCAATGCAGCCCGACCCCGTGCCGATGTCGCAGAGCGAAAGACCTGCCGTCGGGGACGCCGATGCGCCCCGGGAGCGAACTTCGCTGAGGATCCAATCGACCAGTTCGGCGGTTTCGGGACGGGGTATCAGGACGTCGGGCGTCACCCGGAACCTTGCCCCACAGAACCACGCATAGCCGAGGGCCTGCTGCACGGGCACTCCCGCCTCCATCGCCTCGAGAATATCACCCAGCCGCTGACGCTGTTCGGCAGAAAGGACGCGTTCGGGGTGCATGATGCGGTCCACCCGGGTAAGTCCGCACACCTCTTCGAGCAACAGGTCGGCAAGCGCACGACATTCCCGCTCGTCGTAAAGCGGGGAACCCTTCGAATCGACGATACCCGAAAGCCTCCTGCGTAGTATCTTTATTGTGTCAAACATGGTGCAAAGTTAGCGATTTTTTGTGAAAGATTGACATAAAAAGGTGTCATAAATTCTAAAAAAAAGGCATTTTCAAACGATTTTCCCCTAAAATATTATAATTATGTGCCCAAAAAAGACTATAATTGAAGAAAAATCACTAAATTTGCGCACGATTTTTGTATAAAAACGAGATATGAAACTATTTCAACATATATCAGGACTGTTCTGCTGTGCCCTTGTTGCCCTCGGACTCTCCTCCTGCCTCGACAGCAACGACTCGGAGACCGTCGTGACCAACTACTACAACTGCATCGTGACGTCCTTTTCGCTCGTTGACAACTCGAACGTCTGCGCAGGCCTTTCCGGGTATTCATTCACCATCGACAACTACGGACTGAGCGATGACTCCATTCATGCGCTCTATCCCGACGACGGCATCATCTTCAATCCCGACTCCCTTCCCTACGGCACCATTGCGGACTCGATCAAGATTTCGGTGAGCTTCTCATCGCCCGACAGTGCCTACCTGAAACTGTATGGTGCCGACGGCACACTGGGCCAGTATGCGCAGTTCTCGACCGACTCGGCCTACTACTTTGCCTCCTATCCCGATGCACGCATGACGCTGGTGGCACGCGGCGGCAACCGCAAGAGCTACCACATCAAGGTCAATGTCCACAAGGTGGTGGGCGACACCATCGTCTGGCACGACTATACCGACGAGCTGTGGACAGGCATGGACATCACCGACCAGCGTACCGACACCATCGGAAGCACGCTCTTCTGGTTTGTCGAGGAGGGCGGCCGGTCGTACAAGGCCAGCACCTCCCAGCTCGGTGAAGGCAGTCCCCTGGATTGGCAGCCCATGGCCGACGTTGTGGTGGCCGAAGGCGAGCTCCTCGACCTCACGACACTCTACAACTGGCATGGCAGCCTCTATGCCATCGGCAAGACCAACGGCCGACTCATGACCTCGAAAGACGGGTTCAACTGGGAAGTTGCCAGCGGCGACTACACCTTCACGTCGATTCTGGGCAACCAGTACAAGACCAAGGACGTCTATGGCCAGTGGAACAGCGATTCGCTGAATGCCATCGTCAAGGTGGACGATGCCTACCACTTTGCCATTTCGGCCGACGCCTCCGACTGGCACGTTGCCCAACAGATACCCGACAACTTCCCCGTGACCGGATTCACCCGTCCTATCTGGACAGCTGCCCGGAGCGACTACGGCAACCTCACCTCGCGTCTCTACATCACCGGCGGACGGACAGCCTCGGGCGAACTCGTTTCGAGCACCTGGTCGTGCGACGGCTGGGGTGACAACGTACAGGGTCCGAACTGGGTGGAATTTGCGCAGGACGGGCTGCCGGGCATGTACGGTGCTTCGGTGCTCGAATATACCCTCGACAGCGACAAGCCGAAGACCTTCTGGCTGCTGCATCCGGGCTTCACTGCCTCGGGCGACGTGCCTACCAACCGACTGTTCGGCAAGGACTACACCACCCTGTACTTCTCGGAAGACAGTGGCGTGAGCTGGCATCGCCTGAGCCGCTACTACACCCAGTATGCCGACAACACCCCCATCGGCAAGGTGGCCTGCAACTCGGCCTTCTTCGACCCACAGACCTTCAAGATGTACTTCTTCGGCGGGCGCAGGGCCGACGGCACGTTCAAGACCTCGGTATGGGGCGGACAGCTGAACTCACTTTCGTTCGACAAGCTACGTTGATGCGCATGAAGAAATGGCTGTTGACAGGGTTCCTCGCTGCCGTTCTGACCACCGTCATGGCACAGGAGAAGGAATACCTCTACGAGATTGGAGCTGGCGGCGGCGTCAGCTGGGGCTACGGTGACGTCAATACCTCGAAAGCCGTCTATAACCCCTCCTTCTCGTACAGCCTCCTCTACCGCTACAACCTCAACCTGCGCTGGGCCTTTGCTGCCGAACTGCAGAGTGCGGGCATCAAGGGCAACACACGCGACTTCGACAGCGCCTTCCCAGGCGGCGACTACGAGTTCGACCGACGCTACTGGCAGCTGCAGATCCGTCCCGAGGTGCACTTCTGGAACTACGGCCTGGGCAGCGACTACCGCGAGAAGAAACGCTACACCCCATTCCTTACCGCAGGCGTGTCGGCAGGTCTTGTGAACGGCGGCGACGACGAGACATCGTTCGTCTTTGGCATCCCGTTTGGCGCAGGCTACAAGTTCAAGATGGCCAAACGCTGGAACGCCCAGGTGACCTGCCTCTTCACCAAGACATTCAGCGACAAGCTCGACGGAAAGACTGACCCCGAAGGCATCCGGACCGATGCACTCATCGACAACGACTGGATGGCATCCATCCAACTGAGCGTGACATTCGACTTCAAGGAACGCTGCATCGAATGCCACAACCAGAAGAACCAGATGAGGAAATAACAACATAACAAGACAAAACTACAACGCAATATGGCAAAACTTGAAGAAATCGACAAGACGCGCGCTCCGAAGTCAGTGGCCATCATCATGGACGGCAACGGACGTTGGGCCAAGCAACGCGGCATGGACCGCTCGGAAGGACATAAGGCCGGCATCGATTCGCTGCACGACTCAATCGAAGCCGCCAAGTGGGCGGGTGTCAAGTATCTGACCGTCTATGCCTTCTCGACCGAGAACTGGAACCGTCCGCAGAAGGAGGTTGACACACTGATGAACCTCATCGCCTATGCTGTCGAGCTGGAAACACCCGACATGATCCGCAAGGGTGTACGTCTCGGCATGATCGGCGACTTCAGCCGTGTGCCCAAGTTTGCCATGGACAAGCTCCAATGGTCGATTGACCAGACCAAGGACTGCGAGGACATCACCCTGATCATCGCGCTGAGCTACAGCGCACGCTGGGAACTCGTCGATACGATGCAGCGCCTGGCACGACAGTGTGTCGAGGGCAGCCTCAAGCCCGAAGAGATAGACCAGGAGATGGTCAGCCGCAACCTGACCACCGCTTGGTATCCCGACCCCGACCTGCTGATCCGCACGGGTGGCGAAGAGCGCATCTCGAACTTCATGCTCTGGCAGATCTCCTACTCGGAGCTTTACTTCACCCCCGTCCTTTGGCCTGATTTCCACCACGAGCAGTTCTACGATGCCATCGTCGATTATCAGTCACGCGAACGTCGTTTTGGCAAGACCAGCGCCCAGGTGCAGGCAGAAGCCAGCACCAAATAACCCCGCAACTACACATTATTAAATTAATGATACGTACAATTACGATGCTGCTCCTCCTCGTGATGTCCTTCGCAGGCATCACTCTCGCACAGGAGCTTCCCAACGACACCATCTACCATCCTGCAGTCAACCAGACTGCACAGACCGGCAAGAAATACACCATACGCGGCATTGAGGTCACAGGTGCCGACAACTACGAGGATTATGTCCTCATCGGTTTCTCGGGTCTCTCCATCGGACAAACCATCACCGTGCCGGGCGACGAAGTGACCAATGCCGTCAAGCGCTTCTGGCGCCAGGGCCTCTTCAGCGACGTCACCATCACGCTCGAGAAGGTCTATGAGAACGACTGCTGGCTCAAGATTGCCCTGACACCACGTCCGCGCATCGCCAATATCGAATACGATGGTGTCAAGAAGTCGGAACGCGAAGACCTCGACGCACAGATCGGTGTGGCCAAGGGCAGCCAGGTGACACCCAACATCATCGACCGCGCCAAGACCATCATCAAGCGCTACTACGACGGCAAGGGCTATCAGAATGCCGATGTCGAAATCTATCAGCAGGACGACTCGACGCTACAGAACATGGTGAACCTCACCATCTACGTCGATAAGCACGAGAAGGTGAAGATCAAGAACCTCGTCATCAACGGCCTCGACACATGGGACAGCATCGGTCACAAGAAACTGCTACCGTTCAAGAAGAACTACATGACCTATCGCAAGGCCAATGCAGCCCTCAAGAAGACCAATGCCGTAAACAAATGGTACAATGCCTTCCGTGCCAAGAAGTTCGTACCCGAGACCTACAAGGAGGACAAGCAGAAGCTCATCGACAAGTTCCACGAGCTGGGTTACCGCGATGCCCGCATCCTGAGCGACAAGCAGGAACGCTACGACGACAAGCACATCAACCTGACCATCGACGTGGAGGAAGGACAGAAGTACTACATCCGCAACATGTCGATTGTCGGCAACACCATCGAGTCGGAAGAGCGGCTCCTCGCCTTCCTGCAGCTTGAGCGGGGCGACGTATATAACCAGAGGAAGATCAAGAAACGCATCGACGAGGACGAAGACGGCATCGGAACCCTCTATATGGACCAGGGCTACCTCTTCTTCCGCATGGAACCCATCGAAGTGAACATCGAAGGCGATTCGGTGGATCTGGAGTTCCGCGTGGTCGAAGGTCCTCCGGCACGCATCAACAAGGTGGTCATCAATGGCAACGACCGACTCTACGAGCACGTCATCCGTCGTGAGCTGCGCACCCGTCCGGGCGACCTCTTCTCGAAGACCGACCTCATCCGTTCGGCCCGCGAGCTGGCACAGACCGGCCACTTCGACCCCGAGAAGATGAACCCACGTCCCGTTCCCAACGGCGAGGACGGCACCGTCGATATCATCTACGACCTGGAGTCGAAAGCCAACGACCAGGTGGAGTTCTCGCTTGGCTGGGGCTCGACGGGTCTCATCGGACGCATCTCGCTCAAGCTGACCAACATCTCGATGAAGGACATCTTCCACCCCTCCCGTTACCACGGCATCTATCCTTCGGGCGAAGGCGAAACATTCACCCTTTCGGTGCAGACCAATGCACAGTACTATCAGTCATACTCGGTTTCGTATATGAACCCCTGGTTCGGAGGCAAGCGACCCAATTCGCTCAACCTCTCGGTGTACTATTCCCGTCAGTCGGATATCAACGAGCGTTACTATAGTAATACGTACTACAACAATTACTACAACGGCTATTACGGCGGGTACAGCCCCTACGGATATGGTTATGGTGGATACGGCTACGGAGGATATGGCGGATATGGCTACGGCAACACCGCTTCGTACGAGTATGCCATCGACCCCGACAAGTCCATCCAGATGATCGGTGCGTCGCTGGGCTTCGGCAAACGACTGAGCTGGCCCGATGACTACTTCCAGCTGCAGGCCCTGCTCAACTACCACGTCTATATCCTCAAGGACTGGCAGTACTTCCCTGTTTCGAACGGCACGTCGAACAGCCTCTCCATCGAAGCCATTCTTTCGCGAAGCTCCATCGACAACCCGTACTACACCCGTCGCGGTTCGACCTTCACCCTCGATGCCGAGCTGGCTCCACCCTACTCCCTGTTCCAGGACAAGGACAAACTTGCTGCACAGGAAAAGTATTCGCAGGACAAGATGCACTGGCTGGAGTTCTGGAAGATCAAGTTCTCGACCAAGACCTTCACCCCCATCACCGGCAATACCCGCACGCTCGTGTTCCACACCCGTTCGGACTTCGGCTTCCTGGGCCACTACAACCCCAACAAGCTCTCGCCCTTCAATAGCTACTATATGGGCGGTGACGGCAACTCGTACTACTCGTCGAGCTACATTACAGAGTACATCCCATTGCGTGGCTACGAGAACGGTTCGCTCACCTCGAACTACAGATATACCAACGATGTGGCCACGTGCTACGCCCGTCTGGTAGCCGAACTGCGCTATCCGTTCATGCTCGAGTCGTCCTCGACCATCTACGGCCTCGTATTTGCCGAAGCCGGCAATGCCTGGACCGACATCAAGTACTTCAACCCCTTCTCGCTGAAGCGTTCGTTGGGTGCCGGTGTCCGCATCTTCCTCCCGATGATCGGTATGCTGGGCATCGACTGGGGCTATGGCTTCGACAACACCTTCGGCTCGTCGAGCAACTCGGGCTCCAACTTCCACTTCGTCATTGGCCAGGAGTTCTAATTGCCCACACCCCTTGCGGAAAGATTTAAACTTCACCTTTTTCGCAAAGTCTTATAAGCAAAATATAACCCTTAAATACCTTTTGCTCTATGAAGAAAATCATCATCGCATGCGTTTTTGCCCTGCTGGGCAGCATGAATGCCTTCGCCCAGAAGTATGCTCTTATCGACATGGATTATATCCTGAAGCAGATTCCGCAGTATGAGATGGCCAACGAGCAGCTCAACCAGATCAGCAAGCGCTGGCAGGCCGAGGTTGAGACATTGGCTTCGGAGGCAGAACAGATGTACAAGCAATACGAAGCCGACATGGTCTATCTGACCCAGGAACAGAAAATCCAGCGCGAAAACGACATCCTTGCCAAGGAGAAGGAGGTGCAGGACCTGCGCCTCAAGTACTTCGGCCCCGAGGGCGAACTCTACCAGAAGCGCAACAGCCTGGTGGGTCATATCCAGGATGACATCTACAACGCCGTGAAGGAAATCGCCGAGAAGAACAGCTTCTCGATGGTCATCGACCGTGCTTCGGCCGAAAGCATCATCTATGCAAGCCCCAAGGTCGATATCTCGAAGGAGGTGCTGCAGAAAATGGGATACTAAGGGAAGGTTCGAATGGTTCGAAAGGTTTGAATGGTTCGAATTCGTATCTTAGAAAAAACTTCGACAAATAAAAACAAACAATAGAAATCAAATAAATCAAACAAAACAAACGCAAAAAAACTATGTTCAAAAAACTCTTTGTAGCAGCCATCATTGCTATCGCAAGCATTACTTCGTATGCACAGACCATCAAGATTGGTACCGTCAACCTCGATGAGGTCATGCAGGCTATGCCCGAGACATCGGTTCTCGAGAAGGAATTGGCTGATCGCACAACCAAGTTCCAGACGCAGGCCAAGAGCATGCAGGATGAGTTCCAGACCAAGTACCAAGCTTACGTTGAGCAGGCTGACTCACTCGATGAACTGACCCGTGGCGTCCGTGAGGACGAACTCCGTTCACTTCAGCAGCGCGCTGAGCAGTACCAGCAGAGCGCTTACCAACAGATTACCCAGTATCGTGAGCAGCAGCTTGGCATGATCCAGGAGAAGCTCTTCAAGGCTGTCAAGGCTGTTGGCGACCGCGAGAAGTTCCTCGCTGTGTTCCCAACCAACGAAGCTACCTATTTCTCGGCATCCCAGACCACCGATGTGACCGGTCTCGTCAAGTCGGAGCTCGGAATAAAATAATAGATCTTCCAAATACCCCCTATGAAGCACTTCCTTGCAACCTGTCTTCTATCCTTTCTCCTCGCCTTCGGACTGAATGCACAATCCGAACCTACGGTTCCCAAGTTTGGCAACATCGATATGGCCCAACTCTTCAAGCTACTGCCCGAAAGCAGGACTATCGAGAATGAGCTGGCACAAATCAAGGCTGCCTACGACAACGAGATCCAGAAGATGGGCGAAGACTATCAGATCAAGGTGAGTGACTTCGTAGCTGTTCAGCAGACACTCGACCCCAACATTGCCGAGGCAAGGGCACAGGAAATCGAACAGCTGCAGCAACGCATCCAGCAGTTCCGCGAGAAGGCTGCACAGAGCCTGCGTGAAAAGCGCGAGGCTTTGACTGCCCCCCTCATCGAGCGTGTGTCGCAGGCTATCCAGACTGTAGGCGACAAATATGGCTACACCTATATCTTCGACCTCAAACAGGCTGGAATCATGTACTTCTCACCCCAGCAGTGCGATGATGTTTTCCCGCTTGTCAAGGCAGAATTGGGTTTCTGAATCCAGACAAGACTAACGAAAGAGGGTGCGGCGATTGCCGCACCCTCTTTCATATATTGTACATCTCCTTTTATTCCTCCTCATTCTTTTCGTTTCCTCGGAGCTTCATGTCTTCGGTGACGCCACTCTTCACTTCGATGTAGAGTCCATCGCTCAGTCCCACTTCGACGGGGATACGTTCAAAGGTCTGTGGCCTAGCCGTCTCGCTCGACGTGAGGCGATAGACGAAGGTGGAATCTCCCTCGAACTCGATGGAGGTCTCCTGCACGGTGAGCGCCTGATCGCGACGTTCGAACTCAATCTTTGCATTGGCGCTGTATCCAGCACGCACCACAACCGAGTCGGGTATCTGTGCAGCGGCCTTAATCTCGAAGAGGATGGCACCATTGCTCTCGGTTCCCTTTGGCGAAACATATTCGAGCGTAGCGGGCAATGTCACACCTTGAATGGCTCCAATGGTAAGATCAATGTGCATACCCTGGCGCAGACGGCCCACTTCGGTCTCGTCGATATTGCCACGGAAGATGATGTTGCCCATATCGGCTACCGTAGCCACTGTCGTACCCTCGTTGAACGAGTTTGCATTGATGACCGACGTACCGATCTTGACAGGAACTTCGAGGACTGTACCCGAAATGGTGCTTCGCACAATGGTCGTATTGATCTTGCCCGAACGCTTGCTGATACCATCGGTCACGATGTCGAGCTGGTCCTGCGCTGCTTGATGTGCCTCGATAGCCTTGTCGAGCGCATTCTGACTTTTCTCGAACTCTTCGTGCGAAACGAGGCCCTTTTCGTGCAGGGTCTTCAGACGAGAGTGCTCGCGTTGCGTCTCCTCGAGGGTGAGCTGAGCGGTTCGCACATTGCTCTGTGCATTGTTGAGCTGTGCCATGTCGGGGATTACGGCGACCTTCGCAATGGGATCGTTCTGCTTCACCTTGTTGCCAGCCTCTACATAAAGCTCCGTGATGATACCCTGGATCTGCGGCTTGATGTTCACCTCGTCACGCGGCTCCACCTTGCCACTGGCCACGCTTGTCTTCACGATGTCACGCTTTTCGGGTGCAAGCACTTCATAGACCTTCACCTTGGGCTGGGCCTGCTGATAGAGGTAATAGAAGGTGTAGAGGACAAACAGTCCAATCACGCACCAGATTGCAATGTTGATGTACTTCTTCATATTGTATAGTGTTTTTATTTTATCCTAAAAAATAGAATTTCTAGAACATCTAGATTATCTAGAATATCTAGATTCGCCTATCGGCGCTATCACTCCTCCCTGAGGGCCTCAATCGCCTTAATCTTCATCGCGCGCTTAGCGGGCATCCATCCAGCCAGCAGACCACCGATGACGATGACGAACGTCGCAGCCAAAGCCACTGAAAAACTAATCTGAGGATTGCCCAAAGGATAATCCTCCAAGGGGTTTGCCTCGATAATCTTTCCAGCCAGGCGAAGGAGCCAAATGCCTGACATCAGTCCGACGAGGCCCGCTGAAGCAGTCAGCACAAGGCTTTCGGCAAGAATCTGGCGTACGATGGTCTGCGGCTTGGCTCCCAAAGCCCTACGGATGCCGATTTCCTGTGTACGTTCCTTGACAGTCACCAGCATAATGTTAGAGATGCCAATCAGTCCTGCCAGCAGCGAGCCACAGCCTACAATCCATAGCAGAATGTCCAGGCCACGGAACAACAACGAGAACGCCATAACCAAATCGGACAGATTGATGGTAAAGAACGCACTCTTGTCATCGGGATGCACATAGTGGTGTTCCTTCATAATGCTGAGTATCGGTTCCTGCCATTCGCTGACGGGATAGCGGTCCTTCAGCGTGAAGACACACAAGTCAATCTGCGAACCTTCGTTGTACATCAGCTGTTCGGTGTTGATGGGCAGGAGCAGCGAGCGGTCCAGGTCGGTACCTATCGAAATCAGTTCGGACAGCTTCTTGGCAACGCCCACGATGGTGTAGGAGATGCTTCCCACCTGCACCATCTGTCCGCAAGGGTCTCCACCCCCCGGGAAAAGCGTTTCGTAGGCCTGTCGTCCGATGACACACACCTTGCGGCGCTCCCGCTGATCGACCTCGTTCAAATAGCGTCCATAGATCATCTGCGTCGGTAGCACGTGATAGTAGCTCGGTGTCGTGCCTACTACCGAGGCATCGTAGTTGAACTCCCCGACATTTGCATTCTTGGTACCCGCAAAGTTGATGGGTGTGATGTATCGGATCTCATCGGTCATCTCGTTCCGCACGAGCTGCATATCGATGTTATCGACAGAGATTCGGCGGTCACGACCAAAGCCTTTGTACGAAATCGTGGTGCGCGACCCCATTACAAAGATGCTATTACTTGGGACACTCTTGATACTATCCAGAAGTCCGCCTGTGATGCTTGCGCCAAAGCCCAGCAGCAGAATCAGCATCAGCAGCCCCCAGAAAACTCCGAAGGCCGTCATCAGCGAACGCCACTTGTTGCGGCTGATTGTCTGCCATATCTCTTGCCAAAGTTCTTCCATACTAATTTGCAGCCAGAGCTTCCACAGGTTTGATACTTACAGCCCGCTTGGCGGGGATATATCCGGCTATCATGCCGGCAATGACCATCACAAGGGTAGCCATCAGGACGGTCTTGAAATCCACCGTCGGGTCCTTGAACATTTGTGCGCCATCGCCACCACTCAATTTGAGCATGGTATCGACAATCTTGGTCAGGAGGGTACCAAACAGCATGCCTATGTACCCGAACACAAGCGCGATGGCAACCGACTCAAGCAAAACCAGCGAAACGATCTGACGAGGTCGTGCTCCCAAAGCCTTGCGAATGCCGAACTCGCGTGTCCTTTCGCGCACAGTGATCAGCATGATGTTTGAGATGCCCGTCACGCCCGCAATCAATGTAGCGATGCCGATGAGCCAGATAAAAAGCGTGATGTAGCGCAGAATTCTCATCGTCTGCAGGTAATCTTCATACGAGTTCCATACCCAATAGGCATTCCTGTCCTGCGGATCATACCGCTTGGAACTTGCCATGGCCATCTTCAGAGCCTTGTTGAACTCCTCATTGGCCTCGGGGGTCTCCAGGTTCTTCACCACAAAGGTAATCCTCGAAAAGTGTCCGTTGGGCTTATAGATAGCGCCCACGGTTGTGATGGGCGACAAGATGTCGGTCTCGCCCTCTCGCCGTGCCTTGTAGATGCCTACAATCTGAAACGGGATGTCATAGAGGTTGATCCATTCGCCTAAGTGTGGCTCTTCGTCTCCAAAAAGCTCTTCTATCGTCTTGGCCGTGACCATGCACACCTTGCGGTTGTCACGGAGATCCATCTCGTTGATGCTGCGTCCCTCCACCACCTTGTAGCCATTCGAAGGAACATACTCGGGATAGACGCCCATCAGCGATGTCGTCGTATAGAGCAAGCCGTTCGAAGCGCGCACCGAAGCCTCGTAAGTCGGTTGTGCATCAGCAATCTGGTGGGGGAATCTATTACGCAATAGCTGCAGATCCTCGCTGTC
>JAEEUA010000233.1 GCA_016286775.1 Bacteroidales bacterium | reverse complement strand
AAGAAACCCGTCGAAAGTTCCATCCTTGGAGTATCCGGCACGAAAGGCTATGATGCATCGTTCTTTGGCATGTCCGATCAGGTCTATTATCAGGATATCAACCTGACTATGGAGAAGAAATTGAACAAGAAATGGAAACTGACGGCCATGTACATCAATCAGCAGTACAACATGAGCGTGATTGAGGAAGGTGCAAAAGCAGACGACACAAATGAGATTGTCAAAACCAACATTTTTGTGGGTGATGCATCCTACGTTCGCAATCCCAATTTTGCCATTCGTATGGAAGGCCAGTACATGATTACCAAACAAGACGAGGGCGATTGGGCGTATGCTTTGGCTGAAATCTCTTTCCTCAAGGATTTCATGATCTCCATCTCCGACGAATACAACACAGGTATTCATGGTGGCAAGGATACGCATTACTTCAATTTCCTGGGTGTATGGAATTACAAGTCAAGCCGTCTGCAGTTGGGATATGGTCGCACGAGCGAGGGCTTGAATTGTACAGGCGGTGTCTGCCGAAAGGTTCCCGCTCAACGTGGCTTCACAGCTTCCTGGTATTACGTCTTCTAAATCAATGATGTTATGAAATCAGTTTGCAAAAACATACTCATCGGACTCTTTGGCTTCATATCTTTTACCGCATGCGACGACATCGACGAAGCCGACCGTATTATCATTGGTAAGGTAGAAGAGCATTTGGTACAGGCAGAAGAGAAAACTGTAGAGGCCGAAGGTCAATCCTTCACGTATGTTGACCAGCACCAGATTCTTATTGAAGATTTCACGGGATGGCGTTGTGTTAACTGCCCCAATATGGCGGCTTTTCTTGCCAGCAATATCGAAAGTATGTACCCCTCGGTAATTGTCAGTCTTCATCCTGCTTCGAATTCTCTTTCGAACTCCGATAGAGTGGCCTCAAATTTTAGCTTGAGCTGCACGTTGGCCGACGAAATTGCCAATACGGTGGCTGGCTCGAATGTGGCTTCTTCCTTGTCTCTCCCGGCTGTAAGTATCGACCAGATGCTTTACGAAGGACAAGCACTTCACAGCGGTGATACCACGACTGTCTATAACACCCTTCGCTCGCTTGCTTACGATCAATATATTTCGTATTTCATTAGCGGGAAGGCTTACGCAAATCTCGCCACCAATGTGAAGAAGACGTCTGACAAAAGCTATCAGCTCAGCACGCTGGTTGTTCCTGGCACCTATTCTAATAAAAACGTTCTCCTGCAGCTCTGGCTTCTCGAGAGCGGCATTGTAGCTTACCAATCGACACAATCAGGCGTTATAAGAGATTATGTGAACAACCACGTTCTACGTATGTCCATCAACGGCAATCAGGGCGAAGTGATTGCGTTGGGTGAAGATTATGTCGTCAAGAACCACACCCTTTCGTTCGAAGGCACCAGCTATATCGCTGACAACTGTAGCGTAGTAGCCATTGTAAGCGATCCCAATACCCATGAAGTAATCAACTGCATTGAAGTTGAACTTTAATGAATCTGTTCTATCCCAGTCATGACATAGCACTGGCGCATGGCGTCAAGCATTTCAATCCTCCTGCAGCAGCATTACGCCTGCAGGAGGATTTGGCATTTCTTTCTGACATCTGGAATCAGCCCTTTCTGAAAGGCGAAAAACAGATTCCGATACCCTGGGGATGGGATTGGGATACACGCGACTTTATCCACCGAAAGTATGGAGTGAAGATGTCCCAGTTACCTACCGACGAGGAACTGGCACAGATTCGACAGCTATCCTCTCGCAGGAGTTCAATCGTTTGTCTGGAAGAGCTTTACAAAAAATTGAGAACGGATTTGCCCGATGATCTCACGGAAAAATTGTTTTCGCTCTTGCGCGTAACAATGCCTCAATACCTCGATTCTGAGGACAAGCTTTGGAACTTCATTACTTCACACGATACCGCCGGAAAACCATTCGTCTTGAAAACGCCCTGGAGTTCTTCTGGCAGAGGTTTGCTCGTCAGCCATTCTTACACAAAGGCAGGCATGCAAGTGAGCAACTTGCGCACCGTCCTGATGCAGCAAGCAATGGGCACCATCCGCAAGATGGGAGGCATCATGGGCGAAGAATGGATCACCGACAAAGTTCAGGACTTTGCGATGTTATTCTATGCATCGACAGAACAAGTCAGGTTCATAGGATATTCCCTCTTCGACAACGACAATTCTTCGGTTGGCACCACCTATCGCCAGGGCTATCTATTAAGCAACGAGAAAATCGAAGAAAGACTTGGAATCCGAAAAGATGTTCTTTCAACTATCGCAAAATCCTACGAAGAGATATTGACGGAATTGCTGCTTCCCTTCTTCGGCAAACCCTGGCAGTTAGGATATCTCGGTATCGATATGATGACGTACCATCCCGAAAACGAATCCATGGTACTTGCTGGAAATGATTCCACATCCAAAAAGACAGTTGCTGCGCATCCCTGCATCGAACTGAATCTTCGATGCACCATGGGCATTGTGTGCCGTTTATGGTACGACCAGCACCAGACAGAAGGCGTGTTCCGCATATCACAGATGCTGTCCAATCGACATTTCAAGGCCGAATTTTTGCCAACTGAATGAATGTTTTTGCCCTAAATTATCGTATTTTTAGCTATTTATTGCAGAAATTGAAGACATTATTCGAAATTGTCCGAAATATTTCTTAAATTTGCCACGATTTAAATATACATTTAATTAAGAATTTTGCTATGCAATTTACAGCTCAAATGATAGCAGGTTTCCTGAAGGGAGATGTCATTGGCAATCCCAATGCAACCGTCAGCGACCTTGCCAAAATCGAGGAAGGACGCGAGGGCTGCCTCTCGTTCCTTGCCAATCCGAAATATACTGAATATCTCTACTCGACCGCTTCGAGCATCGTGCTGCTCGACAATAGCATTGAGCTTGACCCGACCAAGGAGGTGAAGACCACCCTTATCAAGGTCGAAAATGCACGTGCTGCCATGGGTATGCTGCTCAACATGGTACAGGAAGCCCTGAACCCGAGGAAGAAGGGCATCGAACAGCCTTCGTTCATCGCAGAAGGTGTCGATGTTCCAACAGATGCCTACGTTGGAGCATTTGCCTACCTGGCAAAAGGGGTGACAGTTGGCCAAGGTACACAGATCTATCCGCAGGTTTATCTGGGCGACAATGTGAAGGTCGGCAAGAACTGCATTCTCTATGCCGGGGTGAAGGTTTATCACGATTGTGTGATTGGTGATAACTGCATTCTCCATGCAGGTTGTGTAATCGGCGCCGATGGCTTTGGCTTCGCTCCTGTGAACGGCGAATACGAGAAGATTTCGCAGATTGGAAATGTCATCCTCGAAGGCGACAACGAAGTGGGTGCCAATACGACCATCGACCGTGCCACCATGGGACACACCATCATCGGTCGCGGCACCAAGCTCGACAATCTTGTGCAGATTGGTCACAACGTCGTTACCAAGGAGAACAACATCTTCTGCTCGCAGGTCGGCGTGGCCGGTACAACCAAGATTGGCGCATGGAACACCTTCGCCGGACAGGTCGGTGTGGCCGGACAATGTGAAATCGGCAACCAGAACACCTTTGGTGCTCAATCGGGCATCCCCGGCAATATCGGCGACAAGCAGGTACTGATGGGTTATCCCGTTATTCCTGCCCGCGACTGGGCACGTCAGGCTGTCTATATGAAGCGCCTGCCTGAAATGCAGCGTGACATCCAGCAGATCAAGAAAGAACTTTCGAACAAAGAACAATCCAACTAATATTCCAACATGCAAAAACAACAGACACTCGCAGCTCCTTTCACCCTTGAGGGTAAAGGTCTGCATACTGGCCTGAATATCACGGCCACCTTCTGCCCTGCAGAACCTAATACCGGATACAGATTCCAGCGCACCGACTTGGAAGGACAACCCATCGTCGATGCGGTGGCCGACAATGTAGCTGCCACGAATCGTGGTACCGTCATCAAGAAGGATGACATCGTCATTTCAACTATCGAACATGCGATGGCTGCCCTTTATTGCCTGGGCATCGACAACTGCCTTATCCAACTCAATGCCCCCGAGATTCCCATTCTCGATGGTTCTGCCCTTCCTTGGGTAAAAGCCATTCAGCAGGCCGGCGTGGTGGAACAGAACGAGAAGCGCGACATCTTCCGCATCATGAAGAAATATGAAATCACAGACGAAGCCAGCGGAGTGAAGCTCGAGATCTTCCCAGATGACCATTTCTCGGTTACCACCTTTGTCGATTATCCCAGCCCTGTGCTCAACAACCAGTACGCTGTGATGAACGATATCAAGGACTTTGCCGAGCAGGTGGCCGCCGCTCGTACGTTTGTGTTTGTTCGTGAGATTCAGCCGCTGCTTGCAGCCAATCTCATCAAGGGTGGTGACCTCGACAACGCGGTTGTCATCTACGACAAGAAAGTCAGTCAGGAAGAACTTAACAACCTGGCAGCCACCATCGGCAGCAAGGCTCCTTCGGCTGAAAACTTAGGATATGTCCAGAAGCGACCGCTGCAGTGGGACAATGAACCTGCCCGTCACAAGCTGCTCGATATCATCGGCGATCTTGCCCTTATCGGTAAATATATCCAAGGTCGTGTCATCGCCACCCGTCCCGGCCACGGCATGAACAACAAGCTTGCCCGTCTGGTTCGCAAGGAGATGAAGCGCACCGAGGTACAGGCACCCGTATATGATCCGAACAAGGAACCCGTCATGGACAATGTAGGCATCAAGAATATCATGCCGCACCGCTATCCCATGCAGCTTGTCGATAAGATTGTTGAGCTTGAGGAGAACGACTTTGTGGTCGGCATC
>JAEEUA010000232.1 GCA_016286775.1 Bacteroidales bacterium | reverse complement strand
CCACGTCGTCGGTGGGCCAGCATGGAAGACTCAGGTGGAAGTCCTGCATCTCTTCCAGCACTTGCTCGGTGTCGATGCCTAATGCTGCATATTGTTCCTGTGCATCCTCGTAGGATGGGTGTGAATGTTTCGATTTCATTTACTGTTGTTTTGATGGCGCATAATTAGGCATTAATCAAATCCAATAGGTATGTGGTCACGGGATTTCGTAGGACTTATGTACTCAAGTTTCGCTAAATGCGAAACTATACTGGAGTTATCAGTAGTAAACGGAAGTTAACAGGCAAAAGCCTGTGGAGTTAACGGACGCTTCTCTTGGACGTGACCGAAAGGGAACAATGTTCCGTTGAAACCTCTTTTCGAAAGGCAAAGGTAACGTCCGATAACTCCTGTTAACTCCCATTAACTCCCGTTTTCTCCCCTATATCAACAAGTTGAGCAAATGCGAAACTTGAGTTAGTATCTGTTCGTTCCGACCCATCGCTGACGTAACTCATGCGCTGCCATCTTTGGTTGACGGGTTTGCGTGAAGACGCCCTTGTAGTTCATGGCGTTCATACGGTGCATTGCAGAGCCTGTCTTGAAGTCGGCGAAGTTCCACACCATCATGCCGGTGACGTAGTCCTTGGTGTTGGCCAGGTCGAGATAGCTTGCAATGAACTCGCATTGGAACTCCTCGCTGAACATGTCATGGTCGTGCGAATGGAAGCCGGGGCTGGTATCAGCGCCGAACTCTGTCATGACAATCGGGGTGTGGTATTGGCCATAGAGCTTTTCGAGCTCCCCATTCATGATCTGCATGGCCTGGTCCATGTGGCCTGGATTGGTGTACCATCCGTAGTAGCGGTTGATGCAGATGATGTCGCCCACCTGGTGCCAGCTGCTCGGGCTACCACTCATGGCTACGAAGGTGGCCAGTCGGCTCGGATCCTGCTCATGGCAGATCTCCACCAGGCGTCCCAGGTTGCGGATGGCCAGCTGGTTCTCCTCGTCTTCACCCTGCTTCTCCTTGCCATCGTAGTTGGCACCGCCTACACCTTTGTGCATCGGTTCGTTGGCTACGCTCCACACGATGACCGAAGGATGGTTCTTGTCGCGATGTAGCATTTCGCTGAGCGCTTTTTCGCACTGCTTCTGACGGATGCTGACGTTCTCAGCACCATCGTAGAAGAGCAGGCCCACGGCAGGGATTTCGTCGATGATCAGGATTCCCTCGCGGTCGGCGATGTCATAGACAGTTTCGTCGTAGGGATAATGTGAGGTGCGGAAGGAATTGGCACCAATCCACTTCAGAAGCTGGAAGTCGCGCACGGTGACGGGGTGGGCTACACCACGTCCAAAGACAGGGAAGTCCTCGTGCATACCGAAGCCACGCAGACGGATGGGTTTGCCGTTGAGTAGCAGCGACTGATCGTTCTTTGCGATGGTACGCACTCCGGTGTGGGTGTGATAGGCATCGGTCTTTCCCAGCAGGATATCAACATCGTAGAGATACGGGTCATCGCAGCTCCAGAGATGCACGTCGGGAATCTTGATCTCGACGTTGGCCTGATTGCCCGTGAATGTCAAGTTTGCCTTCAGTTGTCTGCCCTCGCGATCAGTGACGATGACCGTGCCGCGGCTGGCATTGCCCTGCTTTTCTACGGCAACCTTGATGGTGCCTTCCGAGCCCTCGAATCCTGTGGTGATGGTCACATCCTGAAGCGAGGTGCGGGGCAAGGTGTAGAGCATCACGGAGCGCTGCAGACCGCTGTAGGGGAAGAAGTCATAGTTGGTGGCAGGGTAGGAACGCATCTGTCCGGGCACGTTGCCATTGGGAACGCGTGTGGGGCTGAGTTCGTTCTCTACGGTGACGGCGATGTGGTTCTTCTGGCCGATCTTGAGATAGGAGTTTACTTCAAAGGCGAAGGGCAAGTGGCCGCCCTCATGCTGGCCAACGGCAATACCATTGACCCAGACCTGTGCCATGTAATTGGCCGAATTGAAGCGCAGGAAGATGCGCTCGTTGCGCCATGCTGCAGGTACATAGACATCGGTCTCGTACCATGCTAGTCCCAGATAGTTGTGCATGCCTTCCACCTGGTCGTTCCAGCTGCCAGGCACAGCGATGTCGGTGCTTTGGGGCAGACCGTTCTGCCATCCTGCACTTTCGCCCTGCTTGTCGGGGTCGGCGCAGAACTGCCAGATGCCATCGAGCATCATCACATTGCGATATTCGTTCTGCTGAGGTGTCAGAGCGATGTTCTTCGGATCAGCCTCAGTCATCGCCATGGCCGAAAGGGCAGAGGCGAGGAAGGTAAAGAGGAGGAGAAAATGGGTTTTCATTATTGTAATGGAGGGTTAATGTTTATCATTTGTATCTATACCATATAGACCATCAAGTGTTCTATAGTTATTCTTTTGTGAGCGGGATGTCAAGGCGGTTGAGGAGGTTGAGCACGGCATTTCCGGCTTCATGTATGCGGAGTGTGCCTTCCATCGAGTGGCCATTGATGATGAGGTCTGCTATCTTGGCTTTTTGACCTCTTACTTTCACGACTTTCGGTTCGTCGTTAAAGACGCATGTCCACGATCCGTCGGACATCTTCTTCATCGTGATGCGAATCGGAAGATCCAGGTTAGAGCGCTCCACCGTCAAGCGTCCTGTCCACACGCCTTCGAAAGGACCTTCGGGCCCTATCTCCTCGTTGGCTGCTGGGATTTCACCCTCCAGAAGTCTGTCGGTTCGGAACGGATAGCCTCCTAGGCCGTTGGCACCAACAAGTGTGCATTCCATGAAGTTTCGCCATCCGTAGCGCACTGCCACCGGTGACTCAACCTCGGGACTGCTTACCTTTATCGTGTTCCCGTAGGGGTCTGTCTTCACGTCTGCCTCATGCCATACCAGGTCGGCACCGCAGATTTCCACACCCTTGATGTCATAGATTCTCCCCAGTCCTCCCACTTCGTTGAAGTTCGAGAACGACAAGATAATCTCATCGTCATCTATCTCATATCCACTGTACTTGAGAGGCTCCTTGGCGAATCCTTTGATCTTATAGGTGTTGGCCAAAGCCATATAGCTCAGACGTCGGCCTACGATACGCTTGTTAGAGGGATGTATCTGATTGATCTCATGTGGAACGAAGACGTCAAGTATCGTGCCGCAATACACCAGACTATCGGCCTCGGCTGCCCTCATCTGCTGTTCGCGCAGGATGGGGAATTCTATCTCCTTGGGCTTCCCATTGCCATATTGCGCCAGCATCATCTGATATACGGGCATATCGGGCTGTCGTTTCACCTTGCGCCAATGGTTCACCATCTTTAGCAGACGATTCGCATAGTCCATGCGGGTGTCTGCAAAATTAGTGTTCGAACATCCCTGATACCAAAGTACACCTTTCACCGTATAGTCCCTGATGGGCCAGAACTGACCATTGTACATGATCATCGGGAACAGCATTTCCATGCCGAACTTCTGGCGAATTGTCTCTTCATCGGTAGGGTAGCCTAATTCAGCGATTATCTCCTTGGGCAACCATCCCTCTACGGTGCTGCCGCCCCAGGCATTGTTGATGATGCCTACCGGCACCTGCAGGTTGCGGGTGAGATTTTGGGCGAAGTAGTATCCTACGGCGCCAAATCCTCCTACGGTCGAAGGCATACATTCCTGCCAGGTGCCTGCAACACTATCCAGTGGCGCGAAGGCTGTGGTACGAGGCACAGTAAGGTAACGAATCCTTCCCTTCCAGTCTATAGCCTCGGCAATGTCCTGGGCGCTGCCTTCTACGGCGCAGTTCATGAATCCATTCACCGTCATCTCCATGTTGCTCTGACCGCTGCACAACCAAACTTCGCCGATCAGCACATGGTCGAGGTTCACCTTTTGTTGTCCAGTACTGATGGTGATACTTTGTTCTTCGAAACTGCCCTTCGGGGTATGCAGTGTCACTACCCATCGTCCCGAAGCGTCAGCTGTAGCATTGTACTTTGTATTGTCCCACGAGGTGGTCACACTGAGACTCTCTCCAGCCTCTGCCCATCCCCAGAGGTTCGCTTTGGTCTGCTGCTGAAGTACCATATTGTCAGACATTTGTGCAGGCAGTCTGATCTCCGCACCGGCATTCATTGCCCATAGGAACATGAATGACGCAAGTAGTCTTTTTTTCATATTTTTATCAATATTCATACATCTTGACTCTGAACATCTTGACCTGTCCATCGGGAATCACGCACGTGCCGAAGGCCGTTTCGTCGCCATTCACACGATGCACGAGTTCCTTGCCTTCAGCATCGTAGGTGATCTCATCGACGCTGAGGATGCCCGACTGCTTCTGTCCGGGGGTATATTTGAGCGGATTGCCCTGATGGAAGCTCACCGTGCAGTCGCCTACGCCACCAGCCACGATGAATTCGTGTTCGCCGGTATGTATCACCAGCACACCCGCTGGAGTGATGGCATTGACGGATTCCGAGCCGGCTACGCCAACCAATGCCTGCGATGCCTTGGTGTTGAAGCGACGCATCGAGATGGTGTATTTGCCGAGTTTCACAGGCTCTGGGGCGTCTGTTCCCTCCATGAAGAGTCCGGTCATCCGGCCTGTTCCCTGGTATTGGGCAATGGTGGGCAGCAGGTGGCTGAGCACACCGTATGCCTTCTCATACGAGCGGTCACCGGGGAGTGGGTCGAGGCTGTAACCGTTGCCATCGATGCCGAAGGGAGAGTAGCACAGCATGTTGTATTTGCCAAAGGCGTAGAAGGCACGGGCGGCACCATCGGGTGTGGGACGTGTCTCGGGCATCAGCACCGGATTGCCCGGCTGGTCATAGCCCTGCATCACATAGTCGAAGGCCGAAACGGCATAGAGGTCGGGACCCAGCAGATCCACGCTGGGAGCTCCTGC
>JAEEUA010000231.1 GCA_016286775.1 Bacteroidales bacterium | reverse complement strand
AACCCTTGTCTCCTTGAGATACTATCCGTCCTATCTCACTTTTATTATCAGTGATAGTAGAACCGGGCATCAAATCTGATACATTCATGATTGTATAGAATTATAGGATTATACTTGGGTTATCTCAAAGCCAGTCAAGTTTTTTAGGGGTACAATCAAGCATAGGAAAGCCTTCAACGAGACGTGGCAAAGATACAAATTAAATCTGAAAAAGTCACACCTTTTGGGTCTATTTGATGATTTGACATTTGAAAAATTTGAAAAAATTGATTTTCGAGACAAACTTTCGAGAAAAGATGAAAAATGGAGGGAATTGAATGGAGGCGCCCGATGGCGCCTCTGCTGCCTGGCTGACATTCATCATCTGCAAGCGAGCTTCCATCTGCTGACTGTCAGCCACTCAGCACCACTTCGTGGCATTCATTCAATCCCCTCGAAAATCGTTCCACCGAAAATCCTAAAAAATCTTTGTTCGACCTACCTTTGGGTTAAAATTCTGTTCGTCCAAGTCTAAGCCTGAAAGGCTGATCAGACCACAGGCGGGGGTGTAAGCCCCCGTTAAATAAGGCCCCAACGAATGAGTGCTGAAGGCACGAAAGATCTTTCGCCCTTACAGGGCTTCCGTGTGTGGGGTGCCTATCACCGGGGGCTAACACCCCCGTCTGTAATCTTTTGCCCCTTCGGGGCTATTTCGCCAAGCCGAAATCCGTTAAATCCGATGAATTTCTGTAGCGCGTAACGAACAAGCAGAATTTTTCCTAATAGATTGGATAGTAGGATTTTTTAGGATTTTTCGCCTTTTATCAGATAATATTGTTAATTGTTAATTGATTATCCTCTCGGCCGACGGGATGTTATCTGCTATGGTGGATTGTATGCTGTCGGCCCGTGTGATGCTTGCGCGAAGGGGTGTGGATATGCTCTCGGCCGTGAGCGTGAAGGATAGGATTTTCGTACGGCACTTATTGGGCCGATGGAGTGTGAGGGACTGCGTGTGGGGATTGCTTTGGCGGCGTGAAGAACGATTGGAATGGCGAAAGTTTCATCCTTGCAGACGAGAGGATGCTTGTGCAAGATGCGGAAACATGATTCGGGCCGTGAGAGTGCGTGACAGGAATGATGGGGCACATTGTGGGCCGAGGTGATGCGAGGCTTCGTGGCTGAACATTTCATTTTGTTGGCCGATGGGATGTTTGCACGGATGGGGGAAGTATCTTGTGGGCCGAGAGGGTGCGATATATTTTTGTAACACGAATTACCGCGAATTTTCATGAATTATTTATTTTGAGCGCCTAAGGTGCTGATAGTCATGGCTTCGAACAAAACGTTAGAACCTACTGATATACAAAGTTTATAGCGTTTTTCTATTAACTGAACTTTCACATTGTTTAGGTAAAAATGGCCGCTTCTCTCGCTTCAATAGCGGAGACTTGGCCGGAAAATTGAAACCGATGATTATCCGGCTAAGGCCGTCCCCATGAATGGGGCCCCTTCCCTTGATTGCTGCAAAACATCAATCTGCGGGAGGTTGCAGAAAATATATACTTCGTGCAGAAAATAATCGCTCGTCCATACCTAATCCTGAAAGGCTGAAAAGTGTGTGTAGGAGAAAAATCATTGAGTTAGCGTGTATTTTGCTTTACATCGATCCTCACCTCGAGGTATTCAAAGTTCTTTCCCTCCATCATCAGCAGCCATGAGGTTGGTGCTGTCGTCGTCCTTGAGGATGCCGTTGAAGGGGATGACGGGGGCTTGATGGATGGAGGAGGGGTTGGACGAGGAGAGGGCTGGCTCGGAGGAAAGGGTGGACTGAGCAGGCTCGGAGGAATCGTGGAAGCTGGAGATGCCGAGGTACTTCCGGAGGAAGGCCTGGAGCTTCTGGATGACGGTCTGCTTCTTGGCTTCGCGCTTGCCCTTGGCGCCGATGACGGGCATGGGAGGGAGGATGCGGGTGATGCCGACACCGGTGGTGGTGATTTCGCCTTGCTCGAAACTGTCGTCGATGAACTGGTAGGTCTCGGTGGGCTTGAGGTGCTCCTCGCTGATGATGGTGTCGAGGTCGCGCTTGCGGCTCTCGGCCACGTAGCGCTCCCAGTCCTCGATGACGTCGCTCGACGGGTCGGGCGTCATCTGGTCGATGAACTGCTGGATGAGCTCCTTCTTGTCGCGCAGGTCGGGGCTCGCCTCGATGCTCTTGATGATCTTGATGACAATCTCCTTGTCGGCGCAGTTGCTCTCGTGGTACTTGTTGACGAGCATGAGGATGTAGGTGATATCGACCTGCACCTGCTTGACGAGCTCGATCTCGAACTCGATGTCGTCGTTGATGTTCTCCTTCTCGACGCTGCTGCCTCCCTTGCCGCGCATCTCGTCGCGGAGGGAGAGGTACCAGCTGGTGTACTGCTGCATGTCGAAGGGCGTGATGAGCTGCTTGTCGGGCGTGAACTCGTCGAAGGTGCTGAGCAGGTTGCGCATCTTGAGGAGGGTGCCGAAGAGGCGGATGAACTCCTTGCGCTGTTCGTCGTCGGTGATGTCGGCGAACTGGCTGATGTCGAAGTCGGCGAGCAGCTGGCCGACGAGTTCCTCATAGCCCGGGTATTGCCTGCCGTCCTTGTCGGTGTAGCCTTCGTAGTATTCCTTGAAGGTGCGCATGAGCACGATGCCGCCGGCTTCCTCGTCACCGAAGATGGCGAGGGCCTTGTTGGTGGCGTCCTCGAGGTTGCGGAAGCAGACGATGTTGCCGCAGTCCTTCACGGCGTTGAGGATACGGTTGGTGCGGCTGTAGGCCTGCAGGAGTCCGTGCAGCTTGAGGTTCTTATCGACCCAAAGGGTGTTCAAGGTCTTGGCATCGAAGCCCGTGAGGAACATTCCCACCACGATGAGGATGTCGATCTCCTTGTTCTTCATGCGGAGCGCCACGTCCTTGTAGTAGTTCTGGAACGACTCGCCGTCGGTGGAATAGCTGGTGCCGAAACGCTGGTTGTAGTCGTCGATGGCATGGTCGAGGGCATCGCGGCTCTGGAGGTCGAGCTTCTCGGTGCTCTCGGGGTTCTCGTCGTCGAGGTTGCCCATGGGGTCCTCTTCCTCGTTGGCGGCGAAGGTGAAGATGGTGGCTACGGTCAAAGGGGGAGCTCCAGGTAGGGCGAGCTGCTTGCGGAACTCGTTGTAGAAGAGGATGGCTGCCTTGACGCTATCGACGGCGAAGATGGAGTTGAAGCGGCTTGTGCCGCCGATGCCTGCCTGCTGCTTGGTCTTCTGCCCGAAGTGGTGGATGATGTAGTCGGTGATGATGGCGATGCGCTTGGGGGCGTGGAGGGCTTCCTCCTTGTCGATGGCCCAGACTTCCTTGTTATCGACACCTTCCTTCATCTTCATGGTGCGCTCGTAATCGACGTGGAACTTCAGGACGTTCTTGTCGCGGATGGCGTTGATGATGGTGTAGGTGTGGAGGGCGCGTGTGGGCTTGCCCTGCTGGTCGGGTTCGCCACCGAAGACTTCGGCTGTGGTCTTGACTTGGCCGATGCCTCCCGTCTGTCCTGAGACGGGGAAGATGGGTGTGCCGGTGAAGCCGAAGAGCAGATATCGCTTGAAGCGCTTGACGATGAGGGCGTGCATGTCGCCGAACTGCGAGCGATGGCATTCGTCGAAGATGAGCACGAAGTTCTCCTTGCGCAGCACCTCGTCGAGCTGGGCCTGCAGCTGACGGCTCTGCTCGGAGATGCCCTCCTTGGTCGAAACCTTAAGCAGGGAGGAGAGCTTCTGGATGGTGGTGATGATGATGCGGCACTTGGGGTCGAGGATCTGACGACGCAGGATGTAGCAGTTCGAATTGGAGTTGGCGCAACCTTTCTCGAAGCGGTCGTACTCCTTCATGGTCTGGTAGTCGAGGTCCTTGCGATCGACGATGAAGAGCACCTTCTGGACGCCATCGATGTCCTTGGCGAGTTGTGCGGTCTTGAACGAGGTGAGCGTCTTGCCCGAGCCTGTGGTGTGCCAGATGAAGCCGCCTGCGCGGATGGTGCCCTGCCAATGGTTGTTGAGGGCGGTCTCGATGCGCAGCAGGATCTTCTCGGTGGCAGCAATCTGATAGGGACGCATCACAAGGAGCTGCTGGTCGGTGTTGAAGACGCAGTAGCGCGTGAGGATGCGCAGGATGGTATGCTTGGCAAAGAAGGTCTGCGTGAAGTCGGTGAGTTCGGGCAGGAGGTTGTTCTTCTGGTCGCTCCAGTAGCTGGTGAACTCGAAGCTGTTGCTCTCGTTCTTCTTCTTTTTGACGACGCTCTTCTGTCCCTGCTTCTGTTCCTGCACGTGGGCGTAGCGTGTGGTGTTGCTGTAGTATTTGGTCTCGGCACCGTTGCTGATGACGAAGATCTGCACATAGTCGTAGAGGCCGCAGCCCGACCAGAAGGAGTCGCGCTGATAGCGGTTGATCTGGTTGAAGGCTTCCTTGATGCTTACGCCGCGTGCCTTGAGTTCGATGTGGATGAGGGGCAGGCCGTTGACGAGGATGGTGACATCGTAGCGGTTCTTGTGGACGCCGGTGAGGTTCTCGTACTGGTTGATGACCTGGAGCTTGTTCTTGAAGATGTTGCTCGCCTTGTTGATGAGGTGGACGTTGAAGGTGGTTCCGTCCTTGCGGGTGAACGAGAGGGTGGGGTCCTGCTGGATCATGGCGCACTTGTCCTCGATGCGAAGTTGCGGGGAGGTGATTTCGGCGAGGATCTGTTCCCATTCGGGGTCGGTATAGACTTGGTCGTTGAGTTGCTGCAGGCACAGGCGCAGGTTGTCGAGCAGCTGCTTCTCGGTATGAATGGCGAGGTATTCATATCCCTGGTTCTGCAGTTGCTTGATGAACGACTTTTCGAGTTCGGCTTCGCTCTGGTAGGTGGTGTTGCTG
>JAEEUA010000031.1 GCA_016286775.1 Bacteroidales bacterium | reverse complement strand
TGCAGAAAAAGTAGTGGCCGAAGGAAAGGCCAAGGACCTGCGAATGTGGCAGACGTTCGTCGGCTTCATACAACTCATCACAGGTCAAGAAAACGCGGCTTATCAGTCATTTGTGAAAGCCGAGGATCTGCCGGGCGAGAATAGCATGACGAGACTGCTGCGTCACTACAAGTTCGCCGCATCGCTGTCGTTGGACAATAAACCTGCTCAATACGACGAATATGTGGCGGAAGAGATTCGGAACTACAAGGAGCTTGCCTATTATCTCGGCGAACCCGAGCGCAGCGCGGTGCAAGGCCTTTGGGGCAACGAAATCGACAAGCGCCTGCAGGCCTACGTCAATCAGCGCCAGGATGCTTCGCTTTCCTTCCTCACCCGCAATCTGATCAATGGCAATTATTGGGAACTGGACCACGATATGCCAACCCTACAGGTGAAGGAATTACAGCATTACATCAAGCACGGAGGCAATGGTCCCTTGGGCCAATGTTTAGTTAAATATTGCCCCCTTAGCCAGAACTTCTTCAATGAACTCATCGGCACCAAGCTCATCCGCGAAGGCAACTACGAAGAGGCCCGGGATTTCCTCGAAAAGGTGCCCGAGGACTACCTTCGCAACCTGGGCATCACCGCCTACCTGATGCATCGAAAGCGTCCGGCTACGCCCTTCCAGCGCAAGGACCGCTCGGAGAACTGGGATTCGAACCTGACCGAGGTGGACAACATCAAATACCAGTTCTGCCTGCAGGTGATTTCGATGAAGGAATGGCTCGGCAAGGCTAAGGGCGAGGAGAAGGCCGAGGTGGCGTTCAACCTGGCGGACATGCTGTTCCAGGCCTCCTATGCCGGCGACCTCTGGGCGATTTCGGAATATTCCTGGTCGGGTGCGGACTATCATTACAACCAGCTGAACGACCAGGCAGAACACTATCTGCAGCTCGCCCTCGATTGCACTAACGACTTCAACATGAAAGTCAAATGCTATTTCGGTTTAGCGGCCAATCCGACCTCCGAGCAGGAAACGTATATTCAGTACGACAAAGACAAGAAGCGCTACTACATCCTCACTCCCGAGGGACCGCAGCGCGAGGCCTACAAGTGGCTACGCTACCAGACCAAACGCGACAGCCCGATCTACGAATCCTGCGATTGGCTGAAGCTATACGTCGCCGACAACTATGAACCATATTCCTATTATTGATTTTCTTTAACACCTATCCCAATGAAAAAAATCTTATCGACATTACTTGTTGCCTGTACAATGCTCTCACCCATGCAGGCCCAGGACTACGAAGAAGTGTGGATTTATCCCGATGGCAACTTCCCGGAACTGAACGGACACGAGAACGACAATCCCCGCACCACCGAAAGATGGACGGCACAACCCTATATGCACATCTACCGCGCCGACAAGACCAAGGCGGCAGCGCGCACCGTGGTCTGCCTGCCTGGTGGCGGCTACAGCCATCTGTCGCTCGTCAACGAAGGTTCGAGCTGGGCGCCCTATTTCAACGAACTGGGCATCAACCTGGTGGTGCTCGCCTATCGCATGCCCTACGGCCATGACCAGATACCGCAGAACGACGTCTATGACGGCATCCGCTACCTGAAGGCGCATGCCACCGAACTGGGCATCGACCCCAACGACATGGGCATCATGGGCTTCTCGGCTGGAGGTCACCTGGCTTCGACTGTTGCCACCCGTGCACCTAAAGATGTGCGTCCCAACTTCCAGATTCTGTTTTATCCCGTCATCTCGATGGACACGCTCGTCACCCACCGTGGTTCGCACGACAACCTGATCGGGCGCTATGCCGGGCAGGACCTCGTGGACCTCTACAGCAACGAGAAACAGATTGACGCACAGACACCACGCGCCATCATCCTCCTTGCCGATGACGACCGCGCCGTACCTTCGCCCAACGGTGTGAACTACTACCTTGCGATGAAGAAGAAAGGCATCCCCGCCACCCTGCACGTCTATCCAAAGGGAGGACACGGCTTCGGATTCAAGGACACCTTCAGGTATCACGATGCGATGCTGAAGGATCTGACCGACTGGCTCACGACGGGGTTGAAGTAAGATTATGGAAAAGTGCTTTATCGTTGTCGAGAATACTTCCATCGAGGAGTTGACAAAGATCATCGAAGAAATAAAGACGAATGATTATCCATCGATTTTTATTCCGAGTCGAGATGTAGATATACACAATACCAAGGATACTAATCGATTTGTCGTAACCACGTTCATTTACCAGACTTCCCAATTTCTCGATTTCTGCGACGCATTCTTCCATGCAGCTCTCCGTCATCAAGTTACTTCGATGGGGTGGATCAAGAGGGCAGACAAAACGCTGATAGGGCTTCCCAAGCGGCAATGGATTCGATGTACGAAAAACAACATCAACGAAGACGATATTACATTGCTGGACGAAGATAATCAGGTTTATGAGATCATCGAACGCAAGGACAAGCAAATAAGCTCCTACGAATGGGAAAGAGTCGTCGTAGTAAAGAAAACAGATAATAAAAACTCGTGTCAGGCATTTTGCAAGCCTGACACGCAGTATGGAAATGCTGTTTATAGCATTTGTATTGGATTAAAGACCTTCAGGCATGATGATTCGGAATTGCCCATTTATAATATCAGACTTCCATTTCTGACCAAGAGACTTGGAGAGTATTCTTGTGCCTATGTGGGAATTGTTGGCTGCCTGGCCATATTTTCATTTGTCGGTCTGATGAAATATTCTGACACTTTATTACCCGGCATATCAACGTTTCTCTGGCCTTTGGGTATAATAGGTTTTGGAACCATTCTTGTATTACTACCAGTCATAATAAGAAGAATCAGAACCGGACATTCTAAGGCATCTGGAATCAATTGTGTTCTCAAAGTCCTGATAATCTATTTTTTGACAAATAGCATCCTGTTCTCCTCTAATTCCTATTTTCACGATCCCGAACCTATTTACCTGCATGGGACAATACTCGATAAATATAGTTTTAGATTTCCCGGACGTGGTGGATCACGCAAACCTATTTATTTAGTCGATGCAACAATCGACAAATATCCTAACTCACTCTCAATGCACATCAGGATAGATAAAGACGACCCTTGGCACAAAGGGGATTCCTGTGAAGTCAAGTTTTACAAAGGGTTATTTGGTATGCTGGTTGTCGATAGTGTCCACCATCCTTGAAAACACCTCGATCTCGCTTGAAGAGAAGTATTACCACACGTCGCACGTCTGGCGCTCGGCACTCTCGGCGGGGCGCTCGGGTACGGGTTCGCCATTCACCGTGCTGCCTTCGAACAAGCAATCTTCGGTGCGGTAGAGATACCAGGGATGAGGAGCCTTTGCCACATGGAAATCGGAGACCTGGACGTTGCGGATAGGCTTCTCGTCGTTGCCATCGTAGAAGATGGCATATCCTTCGGCCTCACCTGCCGTGACATGACGGATGTCGAAATCCTCGTATTGCGCAGGATAGTTGCCTCCACGATAACCGAAGTAATTGGTTTCGAAGCGAAGGATGGCGCCGTATGCCTTCTCGATGGTGACGTTGCTGACATGCACGTCGCGGATGAACCCGCCACGATCCTTGTTTGACTTGAAGTAGAGCGCGTTCTTCACCGTGCCGATGCGGATGCTGTCCATCCAGACGCTCTGCACGCCTCCACTCATCTCCGAGCCGATACAGAGGCCGTTGCAGCGGCTCTGGAAGTCGCATCGACGAATGACAATACGCTCCGAGGGACGACCCACCCGGCGCCCGTCGGCATCGCGACCGGACTTGATGGCCACGGCATCGTCGCCGCAACGGAAGAGGCAGTCCTCAATCAGCACGTTGCTCGACGACTCGGGGTCGCAGCCGTCGTTGTTGGGGAAATGCGAATCGATGGTGACGCCGCGCACGATGATGTTGTCGCTATAGAGCGGATGAATGGTCCAGAAAGGAGAATCCTTGATGGTGATGCCTTCGATGAGGACGCGTGAGCATCCGAACGTCTCGACACAAGTGGGACGCAACTTGGTGCCCTCGGCAAAGACACGCTGTTCGACAGGAGTCAGGTCTTCGCCCATCTGGCGCAGACGGGCAACGAAAGGCTTTTCGGGCAGTTCGCCGGGCGTGCCATGCAATGCCGCTCCCGTCTCGTGTGCGGCAGGGTCCCAGCCCCATCCCCCCATCTCGACACCAGCCTGCCCGTCCATCGTGCCACGTCCGGTGATGGCGATGTTCTGCTGATGATAGGCATAGACCATCGGCGAACGACCGTATAGCTCCGTGCCTTCGAAACGAGTCAATACCACGGGCAGGAAATCGTCGGCCCTGCCACTGAACCGCAGCGTTGCACCCTCCTGGAGATGAAGGTTCACGTTGCTCTTGAGGCGCAGCGAACCGCAGAGCAGATATTCGCCAGCCGCAACATCAACCTTGCCACCACCCAAGAGTGAACACGAGTCGATGGCATGCTGCAGCTTCGGCAGGGCATCGGCATCAGGAGCGGGAACGGGGGCCACCGAAATCGTGCGATCAGGGAAAGAGGTGCGTGCAATGCCTGCCACAATCTGCTCGATGGGACTGGGCTCAGGCTGCCGATTGCAGGAAAAGAGGAAAAGGACGGAGAGGGCGAGAAAGGCGGGTTTCATGGGTTTTTAGGGTTTTAGGAGGAAACGGCGTTAAAGACGGGAGCCAAGCTTGGCTCCCCACGAAGAGAAAAGGGAACCAAGCTTGGCTCCCCACGAAGACAAAAGGGAACCGGGCTTGCTCCCGAAGACAAAGTGGGAGCCAGACCTGGCTCCCACTGATTGATTAGAGGCCAAATGCCTCGCGAATGCGGTCCACGTAGTCGAGCTTCTCCCAAGTGAAGAGCTCCACTTCGAGGGTCTTGGTCTGGCCTTGGCGATTGGTGAACGTCTTGGTCACCTTTTCGCAGGGACGACCAAAGTGACCGTAGGCTGCCGTCTCCTCATAGATAGGATTGAGCAGGCCCAGCCGCTGCACGATGGCATGAGGCGTCATGTCGAAGATCTTGCCGACCTTGTCGGATATCTCTGCATCGCTCAAGGCGACCTTGGCCGTGCCGTATGTGTTGACATAGAGGCTCACAGGCTGGGCGATGCCGATGGCATAGGCGACCTGAACCAAAGCACGGTCGCACACGCCAGCTGCCACGAGGTTGTTGGCAATGTGGCGGGTTGCGTACGCCGCCGAACGATCGACCTTCGACGGGTCCTTGCCCGAGAAGGCGCCTCCACCGTGGGCTCCATGTCCGCCGTAGGTATCGACGATAATCTTTCGGCCCGTGAGACCGGTGTCGCCGTGCGGCCCACCAATCACGAACTTGCCCGTCGGATTGACATAGAGCTTGTACTTGTCGTCGAAGAGCGAGGCTTCGAACGCGTTGAGACGAGCCTTGAGACGGGGTATCAAGATATCGCGCACATCCTGGCGGATTTGTGCCAGCATGGCCTCATCGTCGGCGAGCCATTCGTCATGCTGCGTACTGATGACGATGGTGTGGACACGCACGGGGCGGTTGGTCTCGCCATCATATTCCACAGTAACCTGGCTCTTCGCATCGGGGCGCAGATAGGGCATCGGCGAATTAGCTTCACGACGGATTTTTGCCAATTCGATGAGAAGCAGATGGCTGAGCTCGAGGGTGAGCGGCATGCGGTTGTGCGTCTCGCTGGTAGCATAACCGAACATCATGCCCTGGTCGCCTGCGCCCTGCTCTTCGGGGTTCTGGCGTTCTACGCCACGGTTGATGTCGGGACTTTGTGCATGAATGGCGGAAACGATGCCACACGAACTGCCGTCGAACATGTACTCGGCCTTGGTGTAGCCGATGCGCCGGATAGTGGCTCGCACTGCCTCACGCAGTTCCACGACGGCGTTCGTAGTGATTTCGCCTGCCAGAACAACCTGGCCGGTGGTAACCAATGTTTCGCAGGCAACCTTGCTGGAGGGATCCCAGGCGAGGAGGTTGTCAAGCACTGTGTCGCTGATCTGGTCAGCGACCTTGTCGGGGTGTCCTTCTGACACCGATTCGGAAGTGAATAAGTAGTTCAACTTTTTAGATGGTTGAGCAATCATCGGCAACTTTTTCAATGGTTGCCAATCATTGTTGGTTATTTTGCAATATTGCGGCGCGAAGTTACACAACAAAGCCCGGAACTCCAAATTATCCGGGCAGTTTTTGTCCACCGACACGCAAAATGCGGTTCGTTGGGCTTGCGATGGAAAGCCCGTGTGACGTTTTAGCCTAATGCCTGTCGCTCCTCCGCTGATACGGACGGATGCCGAACTCACTGGCGCGAGCGAGCATATATTCCAACATGCGTGCCTGTATTTCCTCGAAGTCCTCCCATTTCTTGATAGTCGAAAATGCATAAATCTGGACGGGGATGCCTTCGGCGGTCTGCGGCAGGTGACGCACCATCAGCGTCATCCGGCTGTTGATTTCGGGCTTTTCGGAGAGATATTTGAGGATGGCACCGCGATACGCCTCCAGATTGGTGGCCTCACCCGCCTGGGACGTCGAGGGCAGATAGCCCTTCTGCTGGTAGTCCGTCACCTGGGAGGCATCGAGGAACTTCACCGAATCCACATCGACATTGATGCCGCGCTGGAAGCAGCGACCGCCACTCTCCCTCATGCCGCGCCAATTCTGGAATGTCTCGGACAGCAGCGTGTAGGGCTGGACGGTCAGGATGGTCTGGTCGAAATTCTGTATCTTGACGGTGCTGAGCGTCATCTCGGTGACAATGCCATTCACACCGCGGGCGGGAATGGTGATCCAGTCATCGACGCGCACCATGTCGTTGATGGCAAGCTGGATGCCCGCCACAAGCCCCTTGATGGTATCCTGGAAAATCAGCATCATCACCACCGAGGCAGAGAGCAGGCCGGTGATGAGATAGAGCGGAGAACGCCCCATCAGGGTGCTAACCATGAGGATGATGCCTACAAACCAGACGATGATCTGCGACGTCTGGAGTATGCCCTTCAGCGAGCCGGCCTTGTGTTCCTTCACATGGACAAAGATGTCGAAGATACCCCGCATGAACGCTGAGATGAAATAGCAGACGGCATAGATGACATAGACCTGCAGCAGACGCACCACAATCCCCTCGAAGGGTTCCTTGAGGGCATAGGGCAAGGCTATCAGCATAATGACAGGGGGCACAATGTGCGAGAACGAACGACAGACTCGCTCGGAGAGCAGGATGTCGTCCCATTGTGTCTCGGTCTGCTTGACAATCTTCTGTATGACGGGAATTACCGCATATTTGACAATGAAATAGGCGATAAACGAAACAACAATGATGCACAGTACAATCACCAGCCGGATGCCGCCCGAAAGATGGGAGCCATCGGAGCCAAGATTATCGAGAAGCCATTGTTCCATGGACAATTAACAATTAATAATTAACAATTAACAATGGGCAATAAACCATTAGAGCAGGCCCAGGCCACTCAGGAAGATAAGCAGGATACAGATGGGTGCAAAATAGCGCACAGCAAACAGGAACAGCGGGATATAACCGCCCCGATCCTTGCCGAAGTTAGTGAGCGTGTCATGCAACAGCCTGCGATCCATCCGCCAGCCCAGAAAGACAGCCATCAGCAGGCCACCGAGCGGAAGGATGAAATTGGCGGTCACCTTGTCGAAGATGTCGAACAGCGAATAGCCGGCAAAGGTGAGCCAGCCCGCATAATCAGAGCAGAACGACAGACAGCAGCCCGTGCCCAGCACCCATGCAATGATTGAAACAATGATGACAGCGCGGCGGCGACTCATATGCAACTGCTCCTGCAGGATGGCAATGGGGCACTCCATCATCGAAATGCTCGAAGTGAGTGCCGCGATGGCCAACAGGACAAAGAAGATGATGCTCCAGACGTAGCCTCCCGGCATCTGCACAAAGACACTGGGCAGGGTTATGAAGGCAAGACCGGGACCTGCATCCGGATGAATGCCATAGGCAAAGCAGGCCGGGAAGATGATGATACCGGCAAGGATAGCTATCAGCGTATCAACCAGGCAGATGAAGAGCGAAGTCTTGCCCATCTTCGTGCTATTGGGCAGATAAGAGCCATAGATAAGGAGGGTGCCCACACCCATCGAGATACTGAAGAACGACTGACCCATGGCCGAAAGGATGACCTGGCCCGTGATCCGGCTGAAATCGGGATGGAACAGGAACTTCAAGCCTTCGACCGAACCGGGCAAAAGCAGCGAATTGATGCAGAGCATCAGCATCAGTGCCCCCATGATGGGCATGAGGATATTCGACCACCGTTCGATGCCTTTCCGCACCCCGCCCAGCAGGATGAGCGAATTGAGCAGCACGAAACCGGTCATATAAAGGAAGGGCAGTCCTGCGCTCTGGGAGTAGGCGGCGAAGTCCTGCTGGGAAAGCCTGTCGAGCACCGAGGCTGTCGTGTAATGGATGGTCCAGCCTGCCACGACCGAATAAAAGCCGACTATCAGAAGCACTCCCACGGCGCCCAGGACACCCGTAACCCACCAGGGGGAACCCGGAGCCAGACGACGAAAGGCTCCCACGGCATTGCTGTGCGAAGCACGCCCCAAGGTCAGTTCCGCCAGCATAAGCGGAGTGCCCAGCATGAGGACACACAGCACATAGACCAGCAGAAAAGCCGCACCTCCGTTCTGGCCTGTCTCGTAAGGGAAACGCCAGATGTTGCCCAGCCCGACAGCCGAACCTACAGCAGCCAGTATGCCTCCCAGCTTGGTCACAAACAACGCACGTTCGTTACTCATCGGCGCATACTTCGTTAAATGAGACCCAGCCCGCTGAGGAAGATGAGCAGGATGCAGATGGGCACAATCGTGCGCAGCAGGAGCATCAAGGGACGCAGATACCAACCCGAGTCATTGCGCCAGTTGGTGATGGCATTGCGGATAATCTCCTTTTCGAGCCACCAGCCTACAAAGAGCGAGGTCAGGAATGCGCAGATGGGCATCAGATAACGTGCGGTGAGGTGGTCGAGGAAGTCGAACAACACGTCGCCATTGATCGTGAATCCGCTCCACAATCCCATCGACAACGAGCAGCCGATACCCAGCACCAGCGACCAGATGGCGCTGATGATCACGGCCCTGCGGCGAGAGATATGCCACTCCTCCTGCAGGAACGAGATGGGCACCTCGAAGATGCTCATGCATGAGGTAAGACCGGCCAGTGTGACCAGTACAAAGAACAGCAAGCCCATAACCCAGCCGAAAGGCATGGAGTTGAACACCTGGGGAAGAGTGACAAAGACAAGACCTGACCCCTCGCCGGGAGCCACGCCGAAGGAGAAGCATGCCGGGAAAATGACGATGCCAGCCAGAATGGCTATGAGGGTGTCAAGACCTGCCACCTGCAGGGCTGTCTTGCCGATCTTGGTATTGTCGGAAAGGTAGGAGCCGTAAGCTACCATGATGCCCATGGCAACCGAAAGGCTGAAGAAGGCCTGGCCCATCGCATCAATCCACGTCCGTCCGTTCACCTTGCTCCAATCGGGCACAAAAAGGAACTCCATGCCCTTGCGGAATTCGGGCAGGAAGAAGCTGTTGCCAACCAGAATAAGGAGCAGCACGGCCAGAATGGGCATCATGATGTTCGAGGCACGTTCAATGCCCTTCTGCACACCACCCAGAAGGATGCCCACATTGATGAGGATGGCCAGAACAGTCCACAACAGGGGTTCGACGGGATTGCTGACAAAACTGTGGAAGTCATCGCCCGTCATCGTATTGGTCAGGGCTTGCCACGTGGCATGCAGCGTCCAGCCCGACAGCACGACATAGAAGCCGAGAATCAGACAGGCTACGACAAGCCCGATGATACCGACCAGATGCCATTGTGTGCCGGGAGCAACCTTGCGGAAGGCACCCACCACATTGCGGTGGGCAGACCGGCCGATGCAGAACTCGGCAATCAGCAGCGGGACACCCAGCATGAGCACGCTGACGACATAGATAACCAGAAAGGCTGCGCCACCATTCTGGCCCGTCATATAAGGAAATCTCCAGATATTTCCGAACCCTACTGCAGAACCCACCGCTGCTGCCAATGCACCCAGTCGGGTACCAAAGGTAGCACGTGAACTTGCGGGGCCAACAGATGTTTTATTACTCATTTCAAAACGACTACAGACAAGAGATGAAAACACTTAATAATGGCTGCAAAATTAGCGAAAAAATCCTTTCAAGACAACAAAATGTACGAGAATATTGAAAAAAAGTACATTTTTTGACTATTTTTTTGCAAAATATTTGCTTTAGTGGAAAAAAAAGCGTACTTTAGCGCCTCGAAAATCGCGTATTCGCGCGTATGTGAAGAATAATGAGTATAGAAGGATATCACGTACCCGTAATGCTGAACGAATGCCTGGATGGTCTTCGAATCCGCCCGGACGGCATCTATGTCGATGTAACTTTTGGCGGGGGAGGACATAGCCGCGCTATCCTTCAAAAGCTGGGTCCCAAAGGCCACCTCTTTAGCTTCGACCAGGACCCCGATGCCGAAAAGAACATCGCCGACGCACCGTCCAACTTCACTTTCGTACGCTCCAACTTCCGTTACCTGAAGAACTGGATGCGATACTATGGAGTGGACCACATCGACGGACTGCTGGCCGACCTCGGCGTTTCGAGCCATCACCTCGACGATGCCGAACGCGGCTTTGCCTTCCGCTTTGACGCACCTCTCGACATGCGCATGAATATACGAGCCGGTCGCACGGCAGCAGACCTGCTGGCCGATGCTGATGATAGGGAATTGACGAGATTGTTCACCCTTTACGGAGAATTGAGACAGGCACGACGAATGGCACAGGCCATCGTCAAGCGTCGTATGCAGCAGCCCATCCTCACGACGGGCGACCTGATGGCTGCCATCAAGCCCCTGATCAGCCCCAAGGCCGAGAAGAAGGAGCTCGCGCAGACCTTTCAAGCGCTCCGTATCGAAGTGAACCACGAAATGGAAGCCCTTGAAGAAATGCTTGCCGCTGCCATCGGGCTGCTTAGGCCCGCTACCGACCGGCAGGACGGCGGACGTCTCGTCGTGATGACCTACCACAGCCTCGAGGACCGCATCGTCAAGAACGTGATACGTTCGGGACGCGCCGACGGGGAAATCCAGAAGGACTTCTATGGCAAGGTCATTGCCCCGCTCCGGGCCGTCAACAACAAGGTGATTGAAGCATCGGAGGACGAAGTGGAACGCAATCCTCGCGCACGTTCGGCAAAGCTCCGCATTGCAGAGAAAATGGCTAACGATTAACTAAGAAACAACTTTGGCAAAGAAAATCAACATCATCGACGAAGCAGGAAAGATGATCAGCGACGACCAGAACCTGCTCTTCAGCAAGAAGTTCTACGAACAGAACTTCCAGAAAATCCTATTCATCATCATCCTGCTGATCAGCTACATCCAGCTCCGCTACGAATACGAGGACCACATCATCGCCATTGCCCGTCTGAAGAACGAGCGCAATGACGTACGCTATACCAGCATCGAGAAGTGGGGCGACCTGACAGTGCGCAACAGGCCGGAAGTGATCAAGGAGAAGGTGGCCGACAGCGATGTGGACCTGATTGAAAGTGACGAACCCGTTGTAATCATCCGATAAGACATGCGTTTCATCCAGAAACTGATAGACAAATACCTGTTGGGCTGGACGCCCACCTACGGCACGAGGTTCGGCATCGTGCTGGGCACTCTGCTGCTCTACATCGTCGCCATCATAGCCTGCACGATGAAGACCTTCACGGTGGACCGCCCCCACTACGAGCAGCTGATCAGCAAACTGAAGCGTGACAGCGTCAGCATCCCCCAGATACGTGGCGTAATCTACAGCGAGACGGGCGACATGATTGCCGCCTCTGCGCCCGAATACGATATCTTCTTCGACTTCCGGAACAAGGACGACAAATTGACCAGGACCTATCATGATTCGGTAAAGAATAAGGATGTGAAAGTGACCACCACACTGTTGCCCCAGGATACGATGGACTATTATTTCAGCCCCAACGGTCCTGCAGCACAATGGATGCACAAGCTCAACCCGAGGAAGACAGCCGCCGAACATGCCATTGGCATGATGAAGGCCTATCGTGCAGGCAACAAGCGCTATCTGGCCCTGCGCAGAATCTCCTACCTCGAATACAAGGAGCTCAAGAATTCGGCACCCTTCTTTTCGAAGAACCGCAACCACATCGGCATGTTCCACGAGGATCGCCCCCACCGCAAACGCCCCTACGGCGAGCGCAGGATGGCAGCCTCGACCATCGGTGGCGTGTTCCCCACCGACACTTTCCGTATCGTCAATGGCATCCGCATGAACATGAAGGGACACGGGCGCAATGGACTGGAACAGACCTTCGACAGCCTCCTCAATGGCCAGCCTGGCATCGGTTTCACCCAAAAGGTGAAGCGATACAGGCAGACCATCGTGCAGCGCGAACCCATCGACGGCGCTGATGTCTATACGACGCTCGACATGGAAATGCAGCGTATCCTCGACTTTGAGCTTAACAAGCGCATCCTCGAACTGAATGCAGCAGGTGGATGGGCCGCGTTCATGGAGACCAGCACCGGCAAGATCAAGGCCATCTCGAACCTGAAGCGCAATGGCGACTACTGCGAGGAAGACTACAACCATTTCGTCATGGACCTCTACGATCCAGGCTCGACATTCAAGACGGTCAGCTATACCGTCCTGCTCGACGATGGCAAGATTACACCCGACACCCAGGTGGATACAGGCAACACCTATGAACATCATAGTTCGTGGAACTACCACGGCAAGGAGATACGCGACGACCATCCGGTCGGCAAAGTAACGGCCGACGAAGCCATGGTACAATCGTCGAACATCTCGCTGGCCAAGCTCACCACAGGAGCCTACGAACGCAACCCGAAGCGCTACCTTGACCTCATCGACAAGATGAAGATCTTCGAGGACCTGCATCTCAATGTGGAGTTCCAGGGAGCCCAGCGCCCCCGCAACCGCAAGGTGGGCGATGCCACATGGAGCAGGGTCTCGCTCGGGCAGATCAGCTACGGCTATGAGACACGCATCCCCGGCATGTATATGCTCAACTTCTACAATGCCATCGCCAACGGTGGCAAGCTGATGCGCCCCTATATCGTCGATCGTGTCGTGAAGGATGGACAAGTGCTCTACCACCGCGAACCCGAGGTGATCAACCCGAGCATCTGCAAGGACTCCACCCTGCAAGCCGTCCGCCATGCCCTCGAAGGCGTTGTGGAACGCGGAACAGCCCATGGCAAACCGGGCCTGCCCGGTGCCTATTCGAAGAAGTTGAAGATTGCCGGCAAGACGGGCACGGCCCAGCGTTATGAAAAAGGTACATATTCGAACAATGGACATTATGTATCGTTTGCCGGCTATTTCCCGGCAGACAATCCGCAATATACCGGCATCGTTGTCATTGATGCACGTCCAGGCGGCAATTTTGGTCGTCCAGGCGGCGGCTACATGGCAGGTCCTGTCTTCCGCAATTTTGCCGAGCAGGTCTATGCCAACAGCATCTATCGCACGATCAACGACATCAAGCCCGATTCAGCTAATGTGGCCAATTACGGCATGTATCCCAAGGCAAAACGTGGTCCTATGCTGCCCACGGCCGAAGTGACCAGCGCACTGGGTCTCGACAGTGTGCTCAACAGGATAGACGTACGCAACGTAAACCTCCGCGACGTGAAGCCGGGCGTGGTGCCCGATGTACAAGGTATGGGAGCCGCCGACGCGCTCTTCATGCTCGAGAGTGCAGGACTGCGTGTCAACATCTCAGGCATCGGCAAGGTCATAAGCCAATCGCTTGTGGCAGGCTCACCACTGACGAAGGGACAGACCATCACCATAACTTTGAAATAATCCGTCATTTTTTTGCAAGATATGAAACTGTATCAACTGCTGGAGCGCCTCAACTACCAGTTCGAAGGCGCCAAAGACAAAAATATCGAAATCAGTTCCCTCGTCTCGGACAACCGTAAGGTAACCCCAGGCTGTATGTTCGCAGCCGTCCGCGGCACCACGGTCGATGGACACTCGTTTATTCCACAAGCGGTCGAGAATGGAGCCGTTGCCGTGGTAGGCGACAGTCAGTGGTGGGAAAACGATGGTCGCCAATGGGCTGCCTCGCTATCGAAAGCCCCTTCTATCATTATCGTAGAAGATTGCAACATGTCGCGTGCCCTCCTCGCCTCGGCCTGGAACGGCTATCCTTCGGAACAGCTGACCCTCGTCGGTGTGACAGGCACCAATGGCAAGACCACTATCGCCACCCTGCTCTACAAGCTTTTCACCAAGCTGGGCTATCCCTGCGGACTGATCTCGACCGTTTGCAACTACATTATCGACCGTCCTGTCCCTGCCAATTTCACGACTCCCTACCCCCTCGAGCTCAACAACCTGCTCCGTCAGATGGTAGAGGCCGGCTGCTCATTTGTCTTCATGGAGGTGTCTAGCCACTCTGTCGATCAGAAGCGCATCGGCGGGCTCGACTTCGACGGTGGCATCTTTACCAACCTGACGCGCGACCATCTGGACTACCACAAGACCTTCGAGAACTACCTGCACGCCAAGAAGAAGTTCTTCGACGGACTGAAGAAGGAGGCCTTTGCCCTCACCAACCTCGACGACAGCCACGGCGAAGTGATGCTGCAGAACACACACGCCCGTCGTTGCAACTACAGTGTGCGCTCCGTCGCCGACTATACGACCAAGATTGTTGAGGAGTCGTTCGAAGGCATGTCGCTCCTCATCGAAGGACAGGAAGTGCAGACCCATTTCGTGGGACGTTTCAATGCCTCAAACCTCATCGCTGTCTATGGCGCAGCCTGCGAAATCCTGAAGAATGAGAATGCCCGAAAGCTCACTGCCGGTATCACCCATCAGGACCTACTCGTCAAGATGTCCGAACTTGTGCCCGTCAACGGACGCTTCGAGTCCATCCGTTCACCCAAGGGCTTCTCGGCCATCATCGACTATGCCCACACCCCCGACGCCCTGGTCAATGTGCTCAGCACCATCCGCGAAATCCTCGATGCACGCGGCAAGGGCCAGATCATCACCGTGGTGGGCTGCGGAGGCAACCGCGACAAGGGCAAGCGTCCCATCATGGCCCACGAGTCAGCTCTCCATTCCGACCGCCTCATCCTCACCAGCGACAATCCGCGCTTCGAAGACCCGATGGATATCCTCCACGATATGCAGGCCGGACTTGACAGCGAGGAACTCCGACAGAAGACCATCACCATCATCGACCGACGCGAGGCCATCCGCACGGCCATCCAGTTTGCTCAGCCGGATGATGTCGTTCTTGTAGCAGGAAAGGGACACGAGGACTATCAGATCATCAAGGACGTCAAGCATCATTTCGACGACCATGAAGTGGTGCGCGAGGCGATGGGGCTGAAGCCCAGCGGCATCCAAGGTGTCTTGAGCGGCATCCGCAACTTCTTTAAGCTTTGACAATCCGGAAACCTTCCCGATTCACGACGAATCTGAAGCGCCCGAAACAAGACGCTTCATCTCAAAAATCACTTATTAACTCAAATGCTATATTATTTCTTCAGATACCTGGACAAAGCTTTCGACATTCCTGGTGCCGGCATGTGGACCTATGTTTCCACACGTGCCATCACAGCCCTCATTCTGGCACTCATCATCTCGATGGCTTTCGGCGAATGGTTCATCCGCTATATGCGCCGCAAGAACAGGACCGAGGCACAACGCAATCGTGAAATCGATCCGTATGGCGTCGAAAAGGTCGGTGTCCCCACGATGGGCGGCATCATCATTATCATGGCCACCGTCGTTCCCTGCCTGCTGATGGGTCGTCTGCGCAACATCTACATGCTCCTGATGCTGTTCACCACCCTTTGGCTTGGCCTGCTCGGTTTCCTCGATGACTATCTCAAGGGGCACAGCAAGCAGTACAACCGCCTGCCGTATTTCCTCAAGCAGATCAGTGAATTCAGCGGCGCCTCGGCCCAATACCGGGAAAAGAACAAGAACGGCATGCGCCCCATCGTCAAGCTTCTGGGACAGGCTTTGCTCGGACTGGGTGTGGGCCTCACCCTCTGGCTGGCTCCCGATGCCGTGATGCGCGAAGGCGGACATCTCATCAAATCTACACTGACCACCCTGCCTTTCGTCAAGGACCACAACCTCGACTATGCCGGATTCTTCGGTTGGCTGGGCAACTGGCAGCAGGCAGCAGGCTGGGTCTTCTTTGTTTGCGTCACCACCTTCATCATCATGGCGGTGAGCAACGGCTCCAACCTCAACGATGGCATGGACGGACTTTGTGCCGGCAACTCGGCCATCATGAGTGTTGCCCTTGTCATCCTTGCCTATTTCTCCAGCCACGCCGGATTTGCCGACTATTTCAACATCATGAATATCCCGGGATGCCAGGAGCTGGTAGTCTTCGGAGCGGCATTTGTGGGCGCATTGATCGGCTTCCTGTGGTACAACGCCTTCCCCGCCCAGATCTTCATGGGTGACACGGGTTCGCTGCCCATCGGTGGCATCATCGCCGTGATGGCCGTCATCATCCGCAAGGAACTGCTCCTGCCTATCATCTGCTTCGTATTCCTCATCGAAAGCATCTCGGTGATAGGACAGAATTTTGTAGCTCGCAAGGGCAATGCCATCGGTAAGAAATACCGTTTCGTCAACCGTGCACCCATCCACGATGCGTTCCGTCTGAAGACCGAGCAGCTGCTGCAGCTCCGCTCAATGGACAAGATTCTGTTGAAGTGGCCCAAAAGCTCGTTTCACGAGAACAAGGTGACTGCCCGCTTCTGGATTGTTACCATCATTCTGGCATCGTTTGCCATCATGACTCTCAAAGTACGTTAAAGAAATGAAAAGAATAGCCATCATAGGCGCCGGGGAAAGCGGCACAGGTGCTGCCATCCTGGCCAAAGTCAAGGGTTTCGACGTGTTCCTGAGCGACATGTCGCCCATCAAGGATAAATACAAGGCACTGCTCGAGCAGTACCAGATTCCCTACGAGGAGGGTCATCCTCACACTGAGGAGCTCGTCTTGAATGCCGACGAGGTGATCAAGAGCCCGGGTGTGCCTCTCACCGCCCCGCTCCTTATCAAACTCATGCGGCAAGGCACTCCCATCATCTCGGAAATTGAGTTTGCAGGCCGATATACCGATGCCAAAATGATCTGTATCACCGGGTCCAATGGCAAGACCACCACGACGATGATGACCTACCACATCCTCAAGTCAAGCGGACTCAATGTCGGACTGGCCGGCAACGTGGGCAAGTCGCTCGCCTTGCAGGTGGCCACAGAGCACTTCGACTACTACGTCATCGAGCTCTCGAGCTTCCAGCTGGACAACATGTACAAGTTCCGAGCCAACATCGCCGTAATCATGAACATCACCCCGGACCACATGGACCGCTACGACCACCAGATGCAGAACTACATCAACGCAAAGTTCCGCATTGTCCAGAACCTCTCCTCGTCCGACCATGTCATCTATTGGAATGGTGACCCGACGGTGATGCGCGAACTCGAGCGGCGA
Organism: Bacteroidales bacterium; assembly: GCA_016286775.1. Lineage (GTDB taxonomy): Bacteria > Bacteroidota > Bacteroidia > Bacteroidales > UBA3663 > Liminaster. The sequence goes on along the minus strand of JAEEUA010000031.1, from coordinate 4,771 downwards.
CTCCATGCGCCACTCGGAGGCGAAGACTATCTGGGCACCAACAACGAACATCCCGACATGCGATATGCCGATGGAACTCCAATCTACCCGTTCTCCGGGCATATCGAGCCGCTTCGGGCTCAGCTTGTTCCCTTCACGGGGTTGTCCTTGCGCGACATGGGAGAGAAGCCGCTCATTCCAGGTGCTTATGTGAAGGACGGCCAGCTCGTCATCAACGTCCTCGATGCAGCTCTCAACGCCGACACCACCGAGATTCCGCTAGACGAACTGCCTCTGCCCGGCCCGCACAACCTCTACAACACAATGGCAGCTACCCTTTCGGCACGACTCAGCGGCATCCGCAAGGAGGAGATCCGCAAGGCGCTTGCCACCTTCAAGGGTGTGGAACATCGCCTCGAAAACCTCGGCTACGTGGATAAGGTCGAATACATCAACGACTCCAAGGCCACCAATGTGGATTCCTGCTGGTATGCCCTCGAGTCGATGAAGAAGCCCACCGTCCTCATCCTGGGCGGCAAGGACAAGGGCAATGACTACACGCAAATCGAGAAACTGGTCCGTGACAAGTGTACAGCCCTCGTCTATCTGGGGCTCCACAACGAGAAGCTGCACGCCTTCTTCGACGGCATGGGCAAACCAGTGGCCGATGCCCTGTCGATGCGCGAGGCACTTGAGAAGTGCCGTGCCTTTGCCCGTCCCGGCGACACCGTGTTGCTCTCGCCTTGTTGTGCTTCGTTCGACCTCTTCAAGTCCTACGAGGACCGTGGCGACCAGATGAAGGCCATTGTCAAGGAATGGCAGCAGAAATAAGATACATTTTCAAAATTTTAGATTGACGAATGCAAGAACAAGAAACGGCCAAAGTCGAAACAGGCAGCCAGTATGACTTCTTGGGCAGCATCATGAGAGGCGACTATTGGATATGGGGTATCTACATATTCCTTTTCTGCATCTCTGTTGTCGAAATATTCAGTGCCACCAGCCAGCTCACCTTCCGAGGGGGCTACGCCAGTGACCCTGCGGTCCGACATATCACCTTCCTGTTCGGAGGTGCCGTCCTGCTGCTGGTTTCGCAAAGCATGAGCCTCAACGCAATCCGCGCCTGGGACAAGCTCATCTATGCCCTCGGCTTTTTCCTCTGCGTCGCCACTATTTTCGTGGGTACGGAGCAAAAGGGTGCCTCACGTTCCATCGCAGGTCTCCAGCCTGTCGAATTCTGTAAACTGGGTGTCACCATGGTGCTTTGCGCCCTCGTCACCGCACGCGACTCCACATTCCATAACCTCCGCATCTTCCGCACCCGGACGCAGCAGCGCCGCTACTGGACCTATCTGGTCATCATCGGACTGGTGGCCATCCCTATCGCCACCCAGAACCTTTCGAGCGCTCTGATTATCTGCATGGCCACCTTCGGCATCATGTTCCTGGGCGGTGTCAATGGTCGTTATCTCTGGTGGACCATTTTCGTGGCTGCGATAGCTGCCATCTTCGCCTTGCTGGCCCTTCGTGGCATCTATGCAGCTAACGGTGGCGAACAGAATGCCACGGCAGTCGAAGTGGAACAAACCGAAAGCAGCATCTTCGACAAGGTGATGCGACGTCCCACCACCTGGGCCAATCGTATCTTCGATGACTCGGGCTTGCCCCTTTGGGAAGAGGACATTCACGGCAAGAAGAGCCAGGAGATCTATTCCCACATGGCCATAGCCAACAGCTATCCACTCGGCCGATTCATCGGCAACAGCAAGATGCGTGACTTCCTGCCCGAAGCCTTCTCCGACTATATCTTCGCCATCATCTTCGAAGAGGGTGGCCCGCTGATGGCGCTTCTGGTGCTCCTGCTTTATCTCATCCTGCTCATCCGATGCTATGTGCTGTCGCGGCGCACCGAGAGTCCCTACATACGGCTCATGATGGTGGCCCTGCCGCTCATCATCGTCATCCAGGCGCTCATCCATATCGGAGTCTGCACCGGTGCAATGTTTGTCACGGGCCAGCCCTTGCCGCTCATCAGCCGAGGCGGTTCGAGCATCATCGGCACAAGCATCTCGTTCGGCATCCTGCTGGCTCTCAGCCGCCTCATCCGACAGGAGAAGCTCGAGCGTGCCGAACCGGTAGTCGAGCCGGAAGAAACAAGTGTCGAAGAGGAGAATAACGAACCGTAAAAACCTACGAAAATGAAATACCTGATTAGCGGCGGTGGCACCGGTGGCCACATCTTTCCAGCCGTTTCAATAGCCAATGCCATTCGCAAGGCCCAGCCCGATGCCGAGATACTCTTCATCGGAGCGCTGGGTCGCATGGAGATGGAGAAGGTTCCTGCCGAAGGATACAAGATCATCGGACTGCCCGTGCGCGGCTTCATCCGCCCGCTCTTCCATCCCGGCAACATTCTGGTGCTGCTCGACCTCTGGAAGAGCATCCGTCAGGCCAAGCAGATCATCCGCGATTTTCAACCTGATGCAGCTGTCGGCGTAGGAGGCTATGCCAGTGCGGCTGCACTCAAGGCTGCAGCGGCACTCCATGTTCCCTACGTGCTGCATGAGCAGAACGGCTTTGCGGGCGTCACCAACCAGAAGCTGGCCGAGGGAGCACGCCGCATTTGCGTTGCCTATCCCGGCATGGAGCGTTTCTTCCCAGCCGAAAAGATTGTCGTCACGGGTAATCCCGTCCGTCAGTCACTCCTCGAATGCTCGGCGACCATCGAAGAAGCTCGTCGCTCGTTCGGCCTCGACCCCCATCGCCCTACGGTCTTTGTCACAGGAGGAAGCCTGGGCGCACGCAGCATCAACAATGCCATTTGCGCGGGTCTCGACCAGTTCCAGGAGGCTGGTGTGCAGGTGCTCTGGCAAACGGGCAAGGCCGATGGTGACAAGTGGGAAAAGGCCGTTGCTGCCATGCATCCCCGCCAGGCCGATGGCTCTGCCGCTCCTGTGCTGATACATCCCACCGTCTTTGTGAAAGACATGGCGCAAGCCTATCAGGCCGCCGACATCGTCATCTCGCGTTCCGGAGCCGGTGCTGTCAACGAGGTCAGCCTCATCGGCAAGGCTGCCATCTTCGTCCCGTTGCCGACCGCAGCCGAAGACCATCAGACAGCCAATGCCCGTTCGCTGGCCGATCGGAATGCAGCCATCCTCATCCCTGACAAGGAGGCCCCCGAGAAACTCGTCAAGCAGGCCATCAGCCTGGTGGCCGACAAGGAGCGCATTGCAACATTGGAGCAGAACGCCCTGGCCATGGCACACTTCGGAGCTGCTGACGCAGTTGCCGATATCGTAATCCAAGAAGCCAAGAACAAATGAAATCCATCTACTTCGTAGGCGCTGGCGGAATCGGCATGTCTGCCCTTGAGCGCTATTTCAATGCCAACGGCTACAAGGTGGGAGGCTACGACAAGACTCCCTCCCCCCTCACCGATGCCCTGATCCAGGAAGGCATCGACATCCATTTCGAGGACAATATCGATGCCGTAGATGCCGCCTTCAAGGACCCGGCCACGTGCATCGTCTGCTATACGCCAGCCATCCCCAAGGACCATGGCGAACTCTGCTGGTTCCAGCAGAACGGCTTCCAGGTGATGAAGCGCAGCCAGTTGCTCGGCATTGTCACCCGCCAGAAGCGCGGACTCTGCGTGGCCGGCACGCATGGCAAGACCACCACCAGCTCGATGATAGCCCACCTGTTGAAGCAGAGCCATGTGGACTGCAACGCCTTCCTGGGCGGCATCCTGAAGCCCTACAACAGCAACCTCATGCTCAGCGAAACGAGCGATCTGGTCGCCATCGAGGCCGATGAGTTCGACCGTTCGTTCCACACCCTCTCGCCCTACATGGCCGTCATCACATCGTGCGACCCCGACCATCTCGACATCTACGGCACCGAGGAGGCCTATCGCGAGTCGTTTGCCCACTTCACCGAGCTCATCCGTCCCGGCGGTCTCCTGCTCAAGCATCGGGGCATCAAGGTCAACTGCCGCCAGGGGGCCGAAGTGCGCTATGCCGAATACGATGTCGTTCCCGATCTCCCCGATTTCTATGCCACCAACATCCGCATCGGCAACGGCACCATCCTCTTCGACTTTGTCATCAAGGAAGGCAAGCACGTCTTCCGCGACCTCGAGCCGGGAGTCCCCGCTCCCATCAATGTCGATAACGCCACAGCTGCCCTGGCCATCTGTTGGCTCAACGGCTGCACCGAAGACGAACTGCGCCACGGCCTCAAGACATTCGGCGGTGCCAAGCGTCGTTTCGACTTCTACATCAGGCGGCCCGACCTGGTGGTTATGGACGACTACGCCCATCATCCCGACGAAATCCGTGCGTCGCTGACATCCGTACGCCAGCTCTTTGCCGGCCGTCACGTCACTGTCTGCTTCCAGCCGCATCTCTACAGCCGTACCCACGACCTGGTCGATGGCTTTGCTGCAGCGCTGGCCATCCCCGACCGCACCATCCTCCTGCCCATTTATCCGGCACGCGAACAACCGATACCTGGTGTCACCTCCCAATGGCTTCTCGACAAGATCGACAGCCGGGACAAGCGCCTTGTTGAGCAGAAGGACCTCGTCGAACAGCTCATCGCCCTCCGTCAGGCAGGTCAGCTCGACGTCCTCGTCATGATGGGTGCCGGTGTCGATATCGAACGCCTCGTCGCTCCCGCCACCCAGGCCCTTGCCGAGCTGTAGGCGCCTCTTTCGTCCCATTTCCCCTTTCCCCCGTTAACGAGGCAACCAAGCCCGGTTGCCACATAAATCATATATGTGGTCAAA
>JAEEUA010000230.1 GCA_016286775.1 Bacteroidales bacterium | reverse complement strand
AGCAAAAAATGCAAATGGTCACCTATCATCGCCAATCAATCCATCGGTTGACATCCACGCTGTCCTTGTAGAGCGGGGCAATGCTGATGTCACGCGTGTCGATGCTATCGTTGCCGAGCAGGAACTTTTCGATGAATGCCTCCACTTCGGGGAACTGCGATTCGGGCAACTGACAATGACCATGGCCATCGACGATGGAATAGCCGATGCGGTCGGCGATGCCGAACTGCTCCCACACCTTACGTGCCGCATTGACCGAAACGTAGGCCGAAGGATCGGCTAGCCACTTAAAGTCGGGATTGCCCAACATCAGGAAAGCACGCGGACAGATGAGGGCGCAGAGTTCGTGGTGGTCGTAGGGCAACTGATAGACACTGTCGCCATGGAAATTCTCCTTGAGGCTTTCGAGGAACCAATGGTAATCGGTGCGATCGAGATCTTCGACGCCCTCCATCTCGTGCGAGACACGCCAGGCAGCAGCTCCTCCTCCACCAGGCTCCTGGGCAATGGTGAGGGCAACACGCTCGTCGAAAGCCCCACAAAAGAGCGCCATCTTGCCAGCGTACGAACATCCCGTCACGCCGATATGTCGGGTATCGATCTTTGTCACCTCGGGACCCAATTGCTGCAAGCCGTCGATAAGGCGACTCAAGCCCCATGCCCATTCGCTATAGGCGCCGTTGTCAATCAGGTCGGGATAGAGGCGAACGAAGTTGTATTTCGTGCGGTCGAGTTCGCCACGGAACTGCGAATAACCGTTCACCTGACGCTCGTGATAGGTCATCAGCGCGATGGGACGAGCCTCGAAAATCGAATGCGGCAATGAGATGTGGCTCGTGCCTATCATCAGCGGATAGGGAGCCTTGCCCATCGAGGGATAGGTGATCACTGAGCTCAGGGTGAGCGTCTCACCCCCCACCGTCACATCGACGATGAGCGTATCGCCCGACATGCGTGCCTTGACCTGGCTCGGATCGACAGTCGGCTTCGTTCCAATCTCATAATGCTGTATCTCTTGGGCAATTTCGGCGCGGCGACGCGACCACGAGGCGAAGTCCTCGACGCGTCCCGATCCCTCGCTCCATGCCAAAGGGTCGGTCAGACCCATGACGCGCGGCAATGCATCGCGTGCAGGCATCGACGGTGCAGCAAAGGCTGCTCCTGTGTTCTCAACGTCATAGACAAGGGGCACCTCCGTCTCTTTCGGAGCCGTACAAGCTGCAAGCGCCATCAGCGCAGCAGCGACAAGAAAAGAATTCTTCATGTTTAAAAGATTTTGTTGTAGCTTATTTTCCGATTTTCAAGTACCGTCCGTACGTCAGCATACGCCACACCCATTCCAGCAGGCCGTATTGGAACCGGCTTAACCAGAGGCGGGCAACAATGGCTTCGAAGATATAGACGCCGAGGGCGATGAGCAGGACGTGGCCCAGGCCGATGTAGGCGCCGAGGCCGAAGCCGATGCCATAGAACAGCAGCATGCCGAGCAGGGTCTGGCCGATGTAGCACGAGAGGGCCATCCGTCCGGGAGCGGCAAAGAAGCGGGTGAGGCTCGTCTCGCCCCAACGGAGATAGGCAAGGGCGATGGCAGCCACATAGCCGAAAGCAAGCGGAAAGACGCTGAGCGTATAGAGCAGCGTGTGGATGGTGAGCCCCCAGGGACGATGTTCCATGCAGCTGTGCGCATAGATGAAGCTGAGGGGCAGACCGCACACGAGGCCCACCGCCAGCACGCGACGAAGCATGGGACGAATCTCCTCAAGCCGGGCATACAGGCGGTTGCGGCCCACATAGAAACCGAGCACAAACAGCCCCAGCACCTTGAAGTAACGGTTGCCGTCGATGAACTCTGTCATGCGCTCAAAGGCTCCCTGCACGAGGAACTGCAGTACGCCCACGTACGAGGTCTGTTCCTGCAGCCAGTAGGCATAGCGTTCCTCGCTGATGCCGAACACACCGCAATAGTGCCACATCCGCTCGCCGAACCACGCCGAGGGGTACAGCCCAAAGCCTTCCACTACAGCATCGACCCCTACGGGCACCAGCAGCAACACTGCTGCCCAAGCGAGTAGCGCTCGGTTGGAGCAGCGACGGAACAGCGGCAGCAGCATCCCCATCAGGGCATAGAGCGCCAGAATGTCGCCGCTCCACAGGAAAAGCAGGTGCACAAGGCCAATGAGCAGCAGCACCGTCATGCGGCGATAGAAGATGCGGAAGCCATTGGCACCCCGCTTCTCGGCATTGGCAATAATGATCGAAAAGCCCATGCCGAACAGGAGCGAGAACAGCGTGTAGAACTTGCCATCGACCAGCAGATAGAGCAGCCAATGGCACCCTCGGTCAATGGAGGCCGTCGGCAGCGCTGCCTGAGCCTCTTCGCTGAGAAATGTCCACAGAGAGAACTCGGGGAAGTTGGCAAGCACAATGCCTAGCAGCGCAAAGCCCCGCAACGCATCGAGGATGATGTAGCGCTGATTCACGGCGACAGGGGAACCCTGTGACGATGTGCCGTTAGTATGTTGTCCGTTGTCCATTTGCCTACTTAAACATATTTAATATATGAATACTATAAATCGGGCACAAAGATAGTACATTATTTGTCAAATACCAACTTTTTGGGGATAAAACGAGTCATCTTCTCATTTTTCGACCCTGATGATGACCGACATCTTGAAAAAAAGCGTATATTTGTGGCGCTATTTTTGAAAGAATTGCTTCATCACCTTAAAACGTAAAACAATGGAAAAGAATCAGAACGAAACCCCGCAGCATAATCCGCCTTCATGGTTCAACTGGAAGACCATGGCCTGGATGATGCTTGCCCTAACCCTATTCAACTGGCTGCTCTACCCCATCATCGGGCGCAACCAGATCAAGAACACCGACTACACCTCGTTCGTCGCCAGTGTCGATAGTGCACAGGTCAAGAGTGTGACCATCAAGGACGGCATCATCTACTACACCAAGCCCGACGCACAAGGCAAGGACCGATACTTCACGACGACCGAAGTCAACGACCCCGGTCTGGTAGATCGGCTGCTGCAGGCCAAGAGCCCCAGCGAAAGCGGCAAAGTCGAATTTTCACAGACACCACCCGAGAAAAATTCTCCGCTGCTCGATTTCTTCCTTTGGTGGATACTGCCGGGCTTCCTGTTCTACTGGATATGGCAAGGTGCCTCGCGACGCATGATGAAGGGCGGCGCCGGGGGCAACTTCCTGTCGTTCGGGCAGAGCGGTGCCAAGCTCTATGCCGAGGATGACGTCAAGACGACGTTTGCCGACGTGGCTGGGCAGGACGAGGCCAAGGCCACGCTGAAGGAGATTGTCGATTTCCTCCACAATCCCGCCAAATACACCGAACTGGGTGCCAAGCTGCCCAAGGGTGCCCTGCTCGTAGGCCCTCCAGGCACAGGCAAGACCTTGATAGCTCGTGCCGTGGCCGGCGAGGCCAAGGTGCCCTTCTTCTCCATCTCGGGCTCCGAATTTGTGCAGATGTTTGTGGGCATGGGTGCCGCCAAGGTGCGCGACCTCTTCAAGCAGGCCGGCGAGAAGGCCCCGTGCATCATCTTCATCGACGAGATTGACGCCATTGGCAAGAGCCGCGACTCGAGCATGGGCAACGACGAGCGCGAGCAGACGCTCAACCAGCTGCTCACCGAGATGGACGGCTTCGACGGCAACAAGGGCCTGGTCATCCTCGCAGCTACCAACCGTCCCGAGACGCTCGACAAGGCGCTGCTCCGCCCCGGACGATTCGACCGCCGCGTCATCATGGAGCTGCCCGACCTCGAGGGACGCAAGGCCATCCTGGCCGTCCACCTCAAGAAGGTGAAGCATGGCGAAATCGACATGGATGTGGTAGGACGTGCCACAGCCGGCTCCAGTGGTGCCGACATCGCCAACATCGTCAACGAGGCTGCCCTGCGTGCCGTGCGTCTGGGCAAGTCGCAGGTCGAGACGGCCGACCTTGAGGAGAGCGTCGAGACCGTCATCGCCGGCGAACAGAAGAAGGGTGCCGTCATCTCGCCCGACGAGAAACGCATCATCGCCTATCACGAGATAGGCCACGCCATGGTGGCCGCCTGCCAGAGTCATTCGGCTCCCGTGCAGAAGATCACCATCATCCCGCGCACCAGCGGCGCCCTGGGCTACACCATGCAGGTCGATGAGGGCGAGAAGCACCTGATGAGCCGCGACGAACTGCTGAACCGCATCGCCACGCTCACGGGCGGACGTGTGGCCGAAGAGGTACTGTGTCACACCTGCACCACCGGCGCCAGCAACGACATCGAGAAGGCCACCCAGCTGGCCCGCGCCATGATCACCACCTACGGCATGAGCGACAAGTTCGGCATGATGCAGCTCGAACAGCAGACCAATCGCTACCTGGGCGGCAACTCGACGCTCACCTGCTCGCCCGAGACCGGCCGCGAGATCGACAACGAGGTGCGCGACATCATCAGCCAGGCCTATCAGAAGGCCGTGCAGCTCATCACCGAGCATGAAGCCGAGATGCACGCTGCCGCCGAGATTCTGCTCCGCAAGGAGACCATCACCGGCGAGGAGTTCATGAAGGTACTTGACAAAAAGAACTAATCATCGGCATTCATACAGCAATCCCCTGCCTTTCGAAACGGGTAGGGGATTGTGTCGTATATATAGCTTGGCTTATGCTCCGTGGAACAGATACTCGGTCTCGATGTCGGCCGTGAGGCGAGACATCAGTTCGATCTCCAGCCCGTCAGCCACGTCGAGGGCCCGTTTGAGCAAGCGGTCGGAGAAACGTTGGAGCAGGTCCTGTGCCTCCATCGGACGATCCTTGTAGATCTTGAGATATTCGGCCTCCATCTCGAGCTGACGCTGGTCGTTCTCGGCCTCGAGCTTGGCATAGGCTGCCTTGATGATGGGAGCATAGGCATTGT
>JAEEUA010000229.1 GCA_016286775.1 Bacteroidales bacterium | reverse complement strand
AATGGCACTACCCTCGCTCCTAACACAACCTATCTGCCTGTTTCCAAAGTGGGCGAAAACGCTGGTGCAACAATCAGCTTCAAATTTGCCCCAGAGCAGGGCATCGAGCAGATCTACACTGACGAGACTTCAAACAAGGAGATTTACAACCTGCAAGGCCAACGCCTCAACGACACTTATGCACCAGGCATGTATATTGTCGGAGGTCGCAAGGTTTGGGTAAAGTAATTTTTCCACGAATTCCTTATATGGCCAGATTGTCAAAATTGACTGTCTGGCCATAATAAGTTTATATCACCTTGAACAAACACCTACTATAACTTTAATCAATCGTAAAACATGAAACAGACCATCATTACCGTAGCGTTGTGCGCCCTTTCGTTGGGTGCATGTACCAACAAGCAGCAGGAAGTGGAGCCCGATGGCGCCTACCTCTTCACCTACTTCAACGACCCGACACATTCGCTCTTCATGGCCATCAGCTACGACGGATATGAGTTCAAGGCTATCAATGGCAGTGAGCCCATCATCGCAGGCGACAGCATCGCCGAACAGCACGGCATTCGCGACCCGCACATCTACCGTGGACCCGACAACAAGTTCTACATTGTGATGACCGACCTGCACATCTTCGGCAAACAGGCAGGACTGCGCGACACACAGTGGGAACGCGACGACCGCTATGGATGGGGCAACAATCGCGGCATCATCCTGATGAAGTCGGACGACCTGATCCACTGGACACACAACGAGGCACGCATCGACAAGCTCTTCCCCGATAACTTCGGCGAAATTGGCTGTGCCTGGGCGCCCGAAACCATCTGGGATCCCGATGAGCAAAAGATGATGATCTATTTCACCATTCGACAGTCTCCAGAGGGCGATGGTGGTCGCACCAAACTGTTCTACAGCTATGCCGACAAGGACTTTACCACGCTTGTAACCGAGCCGAAACTGCTCTTCGAATATCCCGATTCAACAATCCAAGTGCTCGATGCAGATATCTGTCCCATGCCCGACGGCCGTTACTTCATGACCTACGTGGCACAGGAGGATCCAGGTGGAATAAAATATATGATTTCAGACAAGGTTAATCATTTTGATGACTACCACGCAGAGCAGATCGATGCCGAGCCTAAGGCTTGCGAAGCCCCTAACTGCTGGAAGCGCATTGGCGAAGACAAATGGGTAATTATGTACGACGTTTTCAGCGTGCATCCCCACAACTTCGGTTTCGTGGAAACCACCGACTTCAAGACGTTCACTCCACTTGGACGTTTCAACGAGGGTGTGATGAAGGCTCTGAATTTCGTGTCTCCAAAGCACGGTAGCATCATCCCCATCAAATTGAGCGAAGCCAAGCGATTGGAGGAATACTATGCCAAATAATAGTGACTATAATAACTATAGTACCTATAAATAATATAGTTACTAATAAAATTTAGAGGCACAGCCTGCAAAAGCAGACCGAGCCTCTAATTCTTTAATGCATGCACTTATTTCACTGGAATAAGCGAGAAGCAGAAGATGTAGTCCTGATAAGGAACGAGATAGGGTTCCTGCGGTACAGCACCCCAACTGTTTTCGCAAGCGAGACCCATCTGTTTGTAGTCGATGAGGACGTTGGTGAGCGGAGCTGGATCGATGTCGGGCGAATGGAGATTACGCTTGGCATCACCTTCATCGAGCGAGGCCTGTGTGTAGTGGAGTGCGCTGGCCGAAAGGAACTGACCATCGACATTATGGGGCACAATCGTTAACTTATGGCCATTAGGCGTTACAAGCTGCATCCAACGCACGTCGCAGTGGTTGCCATTCTCCTGCGGACGGATGTAGGGATAGAACTCATCAGTGACAGTGCTTTCGTATATGCCCACGAACTGAGAATCCTTGCGGTCGCAATAGTTCTCGATAGGGCCACGTCCGTAGTAAGTCAGTTGCTCGAACTGCACAGGCATTGGGTACTGCATACCAAAACGGAACATTGGCAGAATCTCGTCAGCAGCAGGTTCCTGTGGACGGCGGCCACGAGGGAAGTGTGTGGGATAGGCTTTGCCGTGAGTGATAAGCTGCTGTTGTACATCGATTTGTCCAAAGGCGTCAATCGTGTAAGTCAATACAAGTTCAGCCTTGACGGCAGGCATATCGTAGTGGGCAGTGACAACGCGTTTCCCCTTGTCGTTCACTTCATCGGCAAATGACATCAACTTCATCTCGGGATCACGCCAAACGTTGAGACGTCGCTGAAGGCCAGCACCAAAATCGTTGTCAGTGGGTGCACGCCAGAAGTTGGGTGTGAGCTGGCCACCTTCGGCAAGGTAGCTGACGCCATCAACCACATATTGGCAGAGGAAACCTGTGGTTGGATCAAAAGAGATGGAGACTGTTGGAGCGGGCTTCGAAAGGCTGTTCTCTTCAGCACACACGATTATAGGCCGAGGCATAAAGTAAGGAACGACGAGGAATGACTGGGAAGGATCAGTTACCTCAAGCTGCTGACGAGCAATCTCTGTGCCCGCTCGAAGAAGACCATCGCTACAACGAAGCGTATAGGAGAGGTTGAGGAAATACTCTTTTTTTAGATCGATTGACGAAGAGACATTGAGCTTCAGACGGAAGTCCTGTTGTGGACCAGCCTTGATATTATCGACGAACCCCGTCTCTACTATTTCACCTTCACGAACGAGGCTCCAACAAAGCAGGACATCACTCAGGTCGCGGAAGAAGTTCTCGTTATGGATATTCAGCTCGAAGTCAGAAGTTGTGCTGCCTTCAACAAACGAAGTCCAAATGTTCTGATAGTAGTACTGCACCTCGTAGGCATGGGGATTCCAAGTGCGGTCAGGAGCAATGAGGCCATTGTCGCAGAAATTACCACTGGTTGCATCGTATTCATTCCAATCTCCTCCGTATGCCCAGATCTGACGACCATTGTCGTTGGTCCAGCGACATGACTGGTCGACGAAATCCCAGATGAAACCACCTTGGAACTTGGGATATTTACGCACCAGTTCCCAATATTCGCGGAAACCGCCCTCAGAGTTACCCATAGCGTGGGCATATTCGCACTGGATGAGAGGCTTATCGAAAGGCTCTACCTCATGGGTACGCCAATTCTCTCCCGACTCCTTGGTGCAATATTCCTCGCACTGACGATAGCCGTAATACATCGGGCAGAAGATGTCGGTTTTGCCAAGTTTCTCGGCACGTTCGTACTGCACTGGACGCGAAGCATCTTCAGCCTTGACCCAATCGTAGCAGGCCTCGAAGTTGGGACCGTAGCCGGCTTCGTTGCCGAGGCTCCAGATGATGATGGATGGATGGTTGAAGTTACGCTGCACATTACGCTGATTACGTTCAAGGTGACCCAAGCGGAAGTCATCACGAATGGCAAGTGTCTTTTCGCCATAACCCATACCATGGCTTTCGAGATTGGCTTCAGCACAAACATAAAGTCCGTACTTATCGCAAAGGTCATACCAGTAGTTGTCATCGGGATAGTGGCAGGTGCGCACGGCGTTGATGTTCATCTTCTTCATCTCGAGCACATCCTGGAGCATACGTTCGCGACTGACCACATAACCGCCATCGGGGTCAAGTTCATGTCGGTCGGCACCCTTGATAAGGATGGGCTGACCATTGACGAGCAGTTGCGGGACACCAGCCACCTTGTTGCTGATTTCGATGCTACGGAAACCCACCTTGAGTGGGATGACGTCTATGACCTTCGTGCCCTGGCGCAAGGAAGCGGTGAGTTGATAGAGATAGGGCACTTCTGCGTTCCATGCCTTCACATCCTTCACGTCGAGTTTCACGCCCTTCGTCAAGGAAGAAGCAGACAATGTGGTCGAAGCCACTTCGTTTCCATCGGCATCAGCGAGAACGAAATCGACCTGCCCCCCACCCTTAACAGCAGCGTTAATTGTAAGTACACCATCCATGTAATCGTTGGTAAGGTCACCAACAACACGAATATCGTCGAAACGATACTTCCCGCCACGTGCATAAAGATAACAGTCACGATAGAGACCAGTGTAACGGAAATAATCCTGGTCCTCAAGGTAATGTCCATCGCACATTCGCAACACTTGAACGGCAATAAGATTCTCCTGCCCCACCTTTATATATTTAGTAAGGTCAAACTCGGCTTCGAGCTTGTTGTCCTCACTATAGCCTACAAACTTGCCATTGACCCAAAGGTACATACAGCTACCTGCGGCTCCGAAGTGAGCAATGACCTGTTGTCCTCGCCACGATGCAGGAATGGTGACACTGCGTCGATAATAGCCGACATGATTCTCCTTGATGGGAACAAAAGGTGGATTGCTCTCAGCACGATGGTCCCAGATGAAACCTCCACCCACATAGATGGGATCGCCAAAGCCATTGAGCTCCCAGCAACCGGGCACGGGGATGGTTTTCCAATCCGCAGTTTTGTACTCAGGCCTGTAGAAGCCATCGAGCATCTGGTCGGCATCGGGTTGCCAGTAGAAGTCCCAAGTACCGTTCAAGCTCCGATAGCGCTCCGATGCCTCAGGCATACCACATTGGGCAACCTCGAAACTCTCGTAGGCAAAGTGATGTGTATGCATAGGCATACGGTTCACCTGATTGATGTCTGGCCGTTGCCAGGCCTTGGCGACATCCTTTGGCACACCAGGTATGGCTGGCACCTCGTCGAGACTTTGAGGGATTGTGAGGGGGTGTTTGAAAACGGGTTTCTCAGGCTGTTCTTGCGCAAATACCGCAGTAGCTATTCCCGATAGCACTGCTAAAATAAAATAAGTGCTCTTCATTGATTGTATAGTTATAAAGTTTAATGATTCAAAATGTTTATATGAATACCTTTGCTAACATTAAAGAGATGTGTGAAACATTCGCACCTTGCTATCCCTTAAATTTCTTCAATCCCTAAAAGTCCCTTATAATAGCTGGAACCTGAAGCCCAGCGAAAGGCCCATAA
>JAEEUA010000030.1 GCA_016286775.1 Bacteroidales bacterium | reverse complement strand
CCACAAAACCATTAACGGTTAATTAACGATCCATTATACTGTCATTAACGTTAAAGTATTAATTCATGAGAAATTCGTGACTAATTCGTGATAATTCGTGTTCAAAAAGAAAAAATGCAAAATAAAGCCCTCTAAAAACAACATTTCCCTCCAATAATTTTGGAGTTTACTGAAAAACACGTTATCTTTGCAACGAAAAACCGGAAAATCCATGTCCCACACCCACACCTTCACCGAAGACGCATACGAGCAGACGCTGATAGAACTGTTCCGCGACGAACTGGGCTATCAGTACCAATGCGGGTACGACATAGAGCACGACGTGCGCGTGCCCTATCTGCCCGACGTGCTGCGTGCAGCCTTGGTGAAGCTCAATCCGGGACTTCCCACCTCGACCATCGACGATGCCGTGAAGCGCATCACAACGCCGCAAAGCGGCACCCTCGTGCAGAACAACGAGGCCTTCACCGACATGATGCAGGGCGGCGTGCCCGCACAGCTGCCTCCCGTCAAAGGTCAGCCCGAGCGCACCGTGCTGGTCAAGCTCATCGACTACGACCGTCCCGATGCCAACGACTTCCGCATCGTCAACCAGTGGACCGTCGAACAGTTCCAGAAGCGGCGCTGCGACATGGTGGTCTTCCTGAACGGCCTGCCCCTCGTCGTCATCGAACTGAAGAGCGCCCTTGCTGAAAATGCCAGCGTCCACGATGCCTTCCTGCAGATCAAGAACTACCAGGCAGTGGTGCCCGACCTCTTCACTTTCAACGCCTTCAACGTCATCAGCGACCTCACCGACACCCGTGCCGGCACCATCACCGCCAACGAGTCTCGCTACATGGAGTGGAAGGTGCCCCACACCCAGAACCGTGCCGTCGATTACCGCACCCTCTTCCTCGAAGTGTTCCGCAAGGACCAGCTGCTCGACATCCTCCGCAACTTCATCTGCTTCGACCGCAACGAAGGACACGTCGGCAAGATCCTCACCGCCTATCACCAGTATTATGCCGTAGGCAAGGCCCTGAAGCGTGCCAAGGAGGCCGTGGCGGGCAATGGTAAGATTGGCGTCTTCTGGCATACGCAGGGCTCGGGCAAGTCGTTGAGCATGGTGTTCTTTGCCCACCTCCTCATACAGAACCTCGCCGAATGTACACTCGTCGTGGTCACCGACCGCAAGGACCTCGACAACCAGCTCTTCGGACAGTTCAGCCGCTGCAAGAACTTCCTGCGTCAGACTCCACAGAAGGCCGAGAGCCGCAAGGAACTTGCCAAGCTGCTCAAAGGCCGTGTGAGCGGCGGCGTCATCTTCACCACCATCCAGAAGTTCGAGGAAGGCGACGGTGTGCTCAGCGACCGCCGCAACATCATCGTCATGACCGACGAGGCGCACCGCAGCCAGTATGGCGACGAGCATTGGGACAACCGCGACCTCCGCATGAAGAAGGGTTTCAGCCTCAAGATGCGCGAAGCCCTCCCCCACGCCTCGTTCATCGGCTTCACAGGCACCCCGCTTTCCGACCGCGACCGCGACACGCAGGAGGTCTTCGGCAACTACATCGACATCTACGACATGACACAGGCCGTCGAGGATGGCGCCACGCGTCCCGTCTATTACGAGAGCCGCGTGCTCAACCTCGAACTCGACGAGAAGGTGCTCGAACTGCTCGACCGCGAGTTTGACGACCTTGCCGACGAAGGTGCCACCGACGAACAACTCACCAAGACCAAGCACGAGCTGGCACGCCTCGAAGGCATCCTCGGCGACGACAAGACCATCACCTCGCTCGTCAAGGACATCATCCGCCACTACGAGGAGAACCGTGCTCAGGAACTCACGGGCAAGGCGATGATCGTGGCGCTGACACGCGGCATCGCCATCAAGATCTACCGCAAGATACTCGAACTGCGCCCCACATGGACCGACAAGGTGAAGGTCGTGATGTCGTCGGGCAACAAGGACCCCGAGGACTGGCAGCAGATCATCGGCAACGACCACTACAAGCAGGAGCTGGCGAAGAAGTTCAAGGACGACAACGACCCGATGAAGATTGCCATCGTGCGCGACATGTGGCTCACGGGCTTCGATGTGCCTTCGCTCGCCACCATGTACGTCTATAAGGCCATGCGCGGCCACAACCTCATGCAGGCCATTGCACGCGTCAATCGCGTCTTCCCGGGCAAGGAAGGTGGTCTCATCGTCGATTACATCGGCATCGCCCAGGCACTCAAGGCCGCCATGAAGCAATACACGCAGCGCGACCAGGAGCGTTTCGGCAACCCCGACATCGCCAAGACTGCCCTCGTGAAGTGGCAGGAGGAACTCGACATCTGCCGCCAGCTCATCCATGGCTTCGACTACCGGGGCTTCTTCAGCGACTTCAACAAGCCGAAGGCCGATGCCATCACGGGCGGCGCCAACTGGCTCACCGATCCCAAGCGCCAGCAGCAGCGCCACGACATGGTGGAGCACAGCCGTGCCCTCCACAACGCCACCACGCTCTGCCGTTCGCTTCTGACCAAGGAACAGAAGACCGAAGCCGCCTATTTCGATGCCCTTCGCGTGATGCTCGTCCGCCTGGCACAAAAGGGGCCCATCTCGCGCCACGAAATCAACGAGCGCATCTCGAACCTCCTCAACCAGAGCCTCCACAGCAAGGGCGTCATCAACCTTTTCGATGGCCATAAGCTGGAGTTCTCGCTCTTCGACGAAGCCTTCCTCAAGGAACTGCAGAGGATGAAGACCAAGAATCTCGCCGTCGAACTGCTCACCAAACTACTGAAGGAACAGCTGCGCAAACAGGGCGCCCACAACGTGGTGCAGAGCGACAAGTTCAGCACCATGCTCAGCATGACGCTTTCGAACTACCTGAAGGGCCTGCTCGACAACCAGACCGTCATCGAGGAACTCATCAAGATGGCCGAACTGATGAAGCAGTCGGAGCAGGAGGGCAACGACCTCGGTCTCACTCCCGACGAAAAGGCTTTCTACGACGCCCTGTCGAAGCCCGAAGGTGTCCGTGCCGCCTACAAGGACGAGGAATTCATCGCCATGACCAAGGAGCTCACCGACATGCTCAACAAGAACCGCACCATCGACTGGAACCACAAGGAAAGCGCCCGCGCCAAGATGAAGGTCCTCGTCAAGCGCCTCCTCAAGAAGTACAAGTATCCCCCCGAAAACTGCGAAGAAGCCCTCGACATCGTCATGCGCCAATGCGACAACTGGGCCGACAACGAAGACAACTTCGAGTCAACATCTCTTGCCCCCGATGTCGGCCTCGGCCATGATGACGACAGCACCACCCTTATGGCTGCTGATGATGGAGGGGAATGATGACAAATGTCCGTTTGATAGCATAGAATGAAATAAAGCAAGCCGCGATCCAGTCGGCTTGCTTAATTTCTTTTTGAGTCACTTATATCTCTCAGCGATCCCTTCGACCTCTTCTTGTAACCCAAATTAACGATAATTATGTGTCTTTTCTTTTATAACACGAATTGCCACGAATTGCTCACGAATTTTTCATGAATAATTATTTATCTTTCTGGTGAAAATTTCTTCCAGAATCGTAGCATATCCATTTGCGAACATAAGCTGATATGTCGCGATCGCATCAAACATTCTGTCGGCCGACAGAGTACTTTATCCAATCGCGGAAGCACTCTGTCGGCCGTCACAATGCATTGTCCCGCAGGAGCGAGTACTCTGACGGCCGTCACGATGCTTTATCCCGCATGAGCAAGTACTCTGTCGGCCGTCACGATGCTCCATCCAACCGAAGCATGACCAATCCTGGCCAAGAATGGTTATTCTCCGAACGGAGCAAGTACTCTGTCGGCCGTCAGGATGCTCTATCCAATCGATGCATAACCAATCCTGGCCAAGAATGGTTATTCTCCGAGCGGAGCAAGCACTCTGTCGGCCGTCACAATGCTTTATGCTGAAGGAGCAAGCACTCTGTCGGCCGTCGGAGTACTTCCGCAAATCGCGCAAGCATCGTGACGGCCGACAGAGTGCTGTATGTATTATTGTTTTAGGAAAATCTCAAGGCAGTTGAACACATTCCTCTGGAAGTAATCCGCTACCCTGGCATAGCTTTCGAAGGTCGAAGACTTCTGGCCCTTCGCCTTCTGGAAGGCCTCCAGACTCCATGGGTAATTCTTCGGATTGCGGAAATAGGGAGGCACCGTGTCCAGCGAATGCTTGAAGCATGGGTACATCTTAGGATGTATCTTGCTTTCTACCCATTGCGAGAATTTTGCTCTCGACTTTCTCAAAAGGATGGGCTTGTTGCTAAGCATAGGATGCCGTTGGCAAAGCACGGTGTAGATTGCAATCCAAAGACAGTTCTTGTTGAAGTCGGGATCCCGGTCCGGACCATCGGTGTATTCCTTGATGAAACTGGCCAGGAGATCCTCGTCAATCAGCGGATGAATGTAGTTCGAAGTACCTTTCTTCAGGTTTGGTTTCGGCAAGTCGTCTGGTCCCTCCTGCCCAGAAATAGGCTGTCGGTCGGGCATCAGGTTGACGAGTGTTGGACCGGGTGATGGCTCGACGACTGGCTGTGCCGAAACGACGCGACCATAGAGGAAGGTCTCGTACCTTGCCTTCACTCCGTCGTAAAGCTCGCACTTGATGAGGTTGGCCCGATGAATCCTGGTAAAAAGGAACATTGCATTGGTTTCGTTGATGCAATGGTCGAAAAGCTGATCCCGCCTGAAAAGCATCTCCCACCCGTAGAGCTCCTCGGGGTCGGAGGTGTCGCGCAGGATGCGCAGGACGTCACGATTATCGACAAGTTCCTGCCACTCGCTTTCGTCATACAGTCGCGAGTATTCTTCGGCCGCGACGGGGACTTCGTCGATGATCTTGTCCATCAGTAGCTCGTCCAGTTCATAAAGTTCCGCCCAATGTGTCCTGGCAAGCTTCACCAGCCTATTGCCCTTGAACTTGATGGCCATGTTGCGAAGCTTCAGTGGGGAATTCTCGATTTCCCAACATGCAAATAGCTTGAATTCCTTTAGGACATAATCCTGCAAGGGAGGACCTATCAGGAAGCGTATGTCCCTGATAATCTCTCTCCGCAGGAAATCAACCAGGTCAGATGTCATTTTGGCCTGCCTGTTGATCATCCACTCGATGTTCTCGATGCCTTGAAGGAAATTTTCGAGGGAATGCGGCCAGCCAAAGCGCTCCTGCAAACAGTAAGGCTCAAGGTGTTCAAGACTCTCGTCGGAAATCAACTTGAAGCAGCCTTGCTCGGCATGCTCGTTGATGCTTGTCAAGACGTTGCGTAGGCTGTCGGCAGCACTTACGAAATCGTCGTACGCGGTTTTGTAGGGCAAATAGTTGTCAATGGAAAGGGTGTCAGTAGAAAACCTTGGATAAACATTTTTCAGGGAGTGAAAGGCATCGACAAACCTATCGACCAGACGACACATGTAGAAAAGGCTCAGGCTGTAGGGGGCATCATCGAAGAACAGCTCGCTCTCACCCAAGTGGGAGAAAGCATCCGCGGCCTTTCGCAGCTCCTTGCACTTGTTCATCGTGGCCAGGAATTGATCATGTATCGTCTCGGTAACTTCCATTTTGCTCTATCGCTTCAATATGCAAAGATAGCGCTTTTCCTTGAGAAAAACAAATTTTCGACGGTTTTTTTGCCTGAAAGACTACAATTTTTCGGCTTTTGCAAACGTCAGTTTCCAAATGTAGCGGAACAACTAAACTAAAACTTCGAAATAGCACGAGAATGTTGAGTAAATTTTGCTAATAGAAAGGTCAATTCAGGGGTCTATCCCCCCCTGTGTATAATATTCGCTCCACCCCTTAATAAGGGGATGGAGTAGAATATATATACACGGGGTAGGGTTAGTAGCCCCCTAATTGGTTTTTCGAACTGATTTAGTTTTTTTTCGATGTTTTTGCTCAAAAGGAAAAACTTCTCACTGCAAAAAACTAAATAATCTCGGAAAAATCTGGACGCGATGGACGAATCGCGATTCTCTTCGTAAAATCGAGGAAAGACCTCATTCGTTGGCAACTTGTCGTTATAGTTTTTTAAGACTTTTTTGTAAGCTTCACTTTTCATGTCGGGATGAACGCGAATTGCGCTTGTCTCGAACACGAATAGGTGTGATCGAGACGAGCTAATTGAATCTGGTTAATCCGCGTAATGTAGGACTTCCACATATTCCGCAGAAGCGGGGGGAAGAGGTCGGTTGTGGGTGGTCGTGGGAATAATTAAAATATAAGGGTTTGATGTGGAATAATTAAGGGGTTATTTTGACTTTGCGCAATTGATTGTTTTGAGGGAAAGGGAAGAAAAATGGGGATTTTTAGCATTTGGATGGGAATGGATTTGGAAATATGGGAGAAAATTTGTAAACTTGTCCGCGTAATTTACAATAACTTGCTACCGAAACATATACCAAAAAACACCTTATACCATAGGTGCCATGATTGAAACTAAATACATTTGATACAATGAAGAAGATAGTCTTAACAACAGCAATGATCCTAAGCAGCCTTGCTGTCAATGCCCAAACCATCAGTGTGAGCGATGTCGAAGCAAGTACCAATGATGTAGCTACCGTCAAGGTTTATATGTCCGATGCCAATTACTGTACGGCCACGGGGTTCTATCTTGAGTTCGATGACGGTCTCTCCATCGTGGGCATCGAGAATGTGAAATCCGCTGATGTGCAGAGCGACCACATCATCAAAGTAGGTCAGATAAGCGACACCAAGATGCGTATTGCCATCTATTCTCCCACCAATTCACCTTTCGAGTTGTCTCCTGCTTCTTCGGAAGGTGCCGATGCGAATGCCCCTCTTTCCATTTGTGATTTGAAACTGATGGTTCCTGATAAGGCGGGATCCTTCAAGGGAAGACTTGCCGGTATAGAAGTGGCGAATGGTTCCGATGATTTCGATACAGGGGAAGATGTGCCCTTTGATATCATTGTGAACGAAAACACGGAAGGAGCCATAATAATCGAGTCCGACCCATCTGGGAAACCTCATAGGATATACAATATATCGGGCCAGCCTCTCAAACAATCGCAACCAGGCTTAAACATCATCGACGGCAAGGTGGTCATCTATAAATAATATCCAGCCGTGTTTGAACCAAATGACAAGATTACGACTTAAAGACTTTTACCCAATGAATACGAATCACATTTTCAGACTCTGCAACAAATTTATGATGCTGTCACGTTTCCCCTCTCTTGGGAATAGCTCACCGTGGGCAGTATTGATATTGCTTTTGACATTACTGCCGATCCAGACATTAGCTGGTGAATATGAGTACTCCTCGATACCAGCAATGAAAGAATACACTTATACAGGATCAGGTACTACAGAAGGCCCAGCCATAGATTATTATAACGAAAGTATGGCTGGTGGAACAACGTATTATACCAATGGACAACTGAAGGCCACATTATATAACATTAATTCGGGCACCTTGGCTTTCCGTGTGGCCAAAGAAAACGGCTACTTTGTAAATGGGAACAAGGGAAAGGTATTTATTATAGAGGGTAATGGAGATGTGCACGCCAGGTCCTTCACCATCTCAAATAGCACGACGACTTACATCAATGTTCCTGTGAGCTTTTCGGGGTTTACAGGTACTCGTACCTATAAGTTCTACCTAATAACCAGCGACCAGGTCTATAAGCAATATGGAGGTGTTATCAGTGTTACAGGTTCCATGGACCAACTTCCTCCTACAGTTCAGACCTACGAACCTTCGAACATTACATCCAATTCTGCGACTTTTTCCGGAATCGTGAATCCAAATGGCAGCAGGACGACATACTACTTCAGGTATGGGACATCTATTTCATTAAACGAGTCCACATCCACAAAAACACTTTCTGCATCGGCAGGAGAAACGGAAGTATCTATGACAGTAAGCGGACTTGGCTCTAATACTCATTATTACATGCAATTATATGCAGAGAATTCAGGTGGTGTCTCTACGGGCAATTTTGCTACGTTCGATACAAAGGCTGGTCAGAACGATCCTCCTGTAGCACCATACAATCCTTCACCAAAACAATACGCCAAAGATGTCCCTTATACTGGAAATCTGTCATGGAGTTGCAGCGATCCTGAGGGCGATGCCATCACGTATAAGATATATATCGGGAAGGATGAGTCCAATTTGTCCTTGTTGAATACTACATCGCGTAAGTATTGCTCCTATTCTCTCGAACCCGCTACCGAGTACTGGTGGCGTGTGGATGCCTCAGATGCCAGCCATACCATTTCCAGTCCCAAATGGCACTTCTTTACTGTCAGCGACCTGAACAAGCCCACCAATCCATCACCCGCTGACCATGCCAAGGATGTGGCTACAAACGGGACTCTCTCATGGAGCTGCAGTAATCCGGGTGTCAACGTGACGTACAATGTGTATTTGGGCAATTCGTCCAATAAACAGGATAAAATTGCTTCAACCCAAAGAACCTACGTACAATACTCTGGACTTGAAGCGGATCGTGATCATTGGTGGAAAGTAGTGGTGACAGATGGGGAACAAGAGGCGACAAGCAGTCTCTGGACATTCAGAACGAGCTTGGGAGCTGCGCCTGCCGTTTACGATTGTGAATTCTCAGATGTTCCCAAGGATAATGACTTCTACGAGCCTACCTGCTACCTGTACAAACGAGATGTCATCAACGGTTCAGACATCAATGGCAGGATGGATGTAGAAAGTCCTTTGAAACGTGCCCATTTGGCTAAAATCGCTTTCCGTGGAGTCTATTCCATAAGTGGCCGCAGTGTGCCCAATTCTGTCCCGTCGGACTACTATCCAACCATTTATAGTGACCTTAAGGAAAATAGCTACTATTATCAGGCGGCACGAGCCCTACTCTATCTTGAATACGGCGACGGTGTCACTCCTTTTGACCGCAATCGACTGAAATTCGAGCCAGAGGAGACAATCTCTCGTATGCACACTTTGAAAGTGCTGATGGAGACGTTCAACATCGAACCCAATCTGACAGACTCGGGCAACCCCTTCTCGGGTGATGATGAGGTTGTTGATCTGGCCAGGAACAATCCTCGGATGATGGGATATATTCGCAAGGCTGCAAGCCTGGGCATCATCTTGACAACGAACAAGAAGTTCCGCCCGAAAGACAACTGCCTGCGAGGTGAGGCCTTTACGATGCTGGCACGTATCATGCAGAAGGTTGAGGAAGGGACTATCAAAGACCCGAATCCTGATACGGGAGACTATTTTGAGCCATTGAACACCACCCTTGAGACCATCAGTCTGGGAACCGGTCTCTCGTTGGGCAACTTCCAGCATTATACAAAGACGAGCTTTGCCATGAATGGCGTCGTCCCGCTGGCATTGGCTCACAGCTACAATTCCTATAATACTACATTGCCCGAGGTATTCTTTGCCGTCAACGATAATGGCGAAACCTATCAGCCTCTTGGGGACGGATGGAGTCACAATTACCATACGTTTATAACAGTGCTGGGCACTGTGGCCACTGACAATGCACGCTACGTTGTGCATTGGGGTGGCGGAAGTATGGATGTCTATCGTTCACAAGGATCAAAGTTCGTGCCCATCTCGTATGGTGTCTATGATGACTTCTCGATGGTCGGGAATGAGATCGTGATTAAGAGCAAATCTCAGATAGAATACCATTTTGCATCCCTTGGAAGTTCGGAAGGCGCGAAAATCTTCTATCTGGTGAGCATCAAGGATCGAAATAAAAACACCTTGACCTTGGATTACGAAAGTGGAGAGAAAGGATACAAGCGCATCAAGAGTGTTAGCGATGGCAATCGTTCTCTAAGATTCAGCTATATGTCTGGAACGAATTTATTGACTCGTGTAAGCGATCCATTGGGCCGATCCGTGACGTACGACTATAAGTTCAACAACAAGACCCAACGCTACCAGCTCAGCAGCTTCACGGATGCAAAGGGACAGACCACCAAGTACGTTTATGGTGAGTCTTCGAAAGTCAGCACATCCAGGCTTCTGACTAGGATACAACTACCAAAAGGCAACTACATCCAGAACGATTATGATGCCGCCAATCATCGTCTGAAATATTCGGAGACGGGAGTGAATGGTGTGCCAACAACGCGGACCGAAGTGTCTGTTTGGACTGACTATGAAGGCTCCATCACGACAAAATCACAGGTGGATGTCACTCGTTCGGGAGCCAAGCCAAGCTCATACACCTATTCGTTCAACTCCAATAATGTGGTGACGCATTTGAGTGGTGAGGAAGGCCTCTCGATTGATGCCCGATATAACGACAGTTCACAGCCGCATCTGCCAACGTCAATAAAGACCAACAACACCAATGTGAGTGATGTAAACTACGACGAAAAGGGGAATGTGACTAGCATCACGATAACAGGGGATGGCTCACTCACCACAAGAATGACCTACGATGGTATGAACAACCTGACGAGCATCACCGATCCGATGGGTTACACCACTACATATTCATATGATTCAAGAGGAAACCTGACAGAAATAACGGCTCCCGAGGGCGTCACGACAAGTATTTCCGTCAATTCGAAGGGACTGCCCACCAGCATCACCAATCCGATGGGCGTGGAGACTAAGATGGATTACAACAGCTATGGCAACGTAATCCGAACCACGCTGACTGCTTTGGGATTGACCAGCAGTGCATCCTACGACAATGCCAGTCGAATGATCAAGGCTACAGATGCATTGGGAAGGACACACAGGTTCGAATATGATGACAATGACAACCTGTTGAGCAGCACAGATCCCATGAGCCATTCGACAAACTATGACTATGACGAAAACGACAATCTGACAAAGATCACCAATGCAAAGGGAGGTGCCACCACCTTGGCCTATGACAAAGCAACTGATTGGCTGAAGTCTGTATCCTTTGCGGGCGCTACCAAGAAGTTCGAATATAACGAAGACGGATCGCTCGCCTCCTATACCAAGCCTGACGGCACATCTCTTGAATACAGCTACGACGATCTGGGACGGCTCATCGATGATGGAGTGAACAGATACAGTTATGACAGAGAGATGCACCTTTCGACAATCTCGGATGATGACAGGACGCTGTCGTTCAGATATGACGGATTCAACCGCATCACGGGAACAAGTTGCGAGGGACACGACAACTCGTATACCTATGACAATAACGGCAACTGTACGAGCGTGAACAATACCACGTACGAATTTGACCAATTAAACCGAATGACTTCTGTGAATTTCGGCAGCAAGGTCATCCGCTATTACTATCGCAAGGATAGCCAACTCTCCAAGGTCGTCTATCCTAACGGTATGATTACGACTTTCGAATATGACAAAGTGGGCAGATTGATCAACAAGACCACCATGTTCACCAATGGCAAAGTGATAGCAAGCTATAAGCTTACGCTTGACGACGTTGGCAATATCACCGAACAAAAGGCCCAGGAGCCCTATGAGGAATTGATATTGACTAATGAGGAGATCAGCTACTACCACAACAGTGGTAACCGCATTACGAAGGCAGGAGACATCAGCTTCTCGTTTGACGAAAACGGCAATACCAAGAAACGTGGAGGAGAATTGTACAGCTGGGACGATAGTGGACGGCTTGGACGTGCAGGTTCAACGAATATCGAATATGACCCGTTGGGCTTGATTGCCTCGTATGGAGACATCACGTTCACAACCGATCCTTTGGGAATCGGCAACGTGCTTTCAGATTCGAAGAGCGGTGCCGAATACATCTATGGCAATGGCCTTGAAGCCCGTGTGAAGGACGGCAAAACGAGCTACTATGTGACGGACCTCCGCGGTTCGGTTGTCGCTGTCGTTGACGATGACGGAAACATCACGCACAAATACCAGTACGACGAATTCGGAAAAGTGCTGCAGAAGGAAGAGGCCGATTACAACCCCTTCCAGTATGTCGGCAAATATGGTGTGATGTGCCTGAATGACCATCTCTACTACATGCGAGCCCGCTACTATGATCCGACCATTGGTCGTTTCCTCAGTGAGGATCCCATCTGGAGCACCAATCTCTATCCGTATGCGGATAATAACCCGATTATGGGGATTGATCCGGAAGGGCTTATGACGAAAGAAGGTGCTGAAAATTGGCTGAAAAAGGAATTGGCTCGTTATGAAGAAAAGAATCCAGGTCAAAATCCTAATTGGCGCTCAGATATAAGAGCAATATATAAGACTTATCTTCTTTTGTTAAAACAGGCAGAAGAAGATGAAGAAACTGCATGGCGTAATTCATATAGAAAAGAATTGATGAAACTGCCCGATACATCTGTGCCAGAAAAACAACCCATCTTGCCTGTGGTGAATTCATATAATTATACAGGAACCACCAACTATTCAACAAATAATGTTTCGAATAGTTATTGGATTAATCATGGCGTTTCAAAAGATATCGAATATGGCTCTCCAGAGTGGTATATGAAAGCTGCTTATAATGATCATGTAGAGCCAATATTGACAACTGTAAAAAGTGCAGTTAAATATCAATTGGGAATAGATCAATAACTAAAAAAATGAATCAAAATGGGTATGAGATTATTATATACAATTTTCTTTCTGTTTGCATCCATTCAGGCCTACGCCCAAATCTACACCTACGACGCTAACAACAAGTTGACGAAGGTGGAGTATGGAAATGGTGTGACAGTAAGTTATGAATATGATGTTCTTGGCAATAGAACATCTAGGAAAGTAACCGGTTCAATTGCTGAGACATACACCATCAAAGTTTCGGCTGTTCCATCCAATTATGGCACTGTGTCTGGTGGAGGGATATTCGGCATCGGCACAAACGTTGAAATCAACGCTTCCCCCTATGCCGGCTTTGAATTCCAAGAATGGAACGATGGTTCGACTGACAATCCTCGCACCTTGACCGTGACCAAGGATCAGAGTTTCACAGCCCACTTCAAGATGAGTGAAACTAATAATAATTATGATGCCAATGGGGATGGTGTCATCAACAGCTACGATCTAGATGCTATTATAGATGCATATCTGGAGGGAGCTCCTGCCACTCCTGCGACTGATCTTGATGGCGATGGTGCAGTGACTATTGCAGACGCCTCTATCTTGATTGCACAGCTGAATGATACTCATACCGGCACCTACAATGGGCATGACTATGTCGACTTGGGTCTCCCAAGCGGCACATTATGGGCTACCTGTAATGTAGGTGCCTCGTACCCCGAGGAGAATGGCTGCTTCTATGCTTGGGGCGAGGTTACGGGCTCATGTGATGGCAAGGACCGTTACTCGTGGTCAACCTATAAATATGACAACGGAATGTTGGGCGACGAGTTGACCAAATACAACTTTGACCCAGATATTGGATATAATGGTTTTACTGACAATCTTGGGACTTTGGACCCGACAGATGATGCTGCCACTGTCAACTGGGGCGGCAACTGGCGAATGCCAACACGTAGAGAGCTTTCGGAACTCTACAACAAGAAATACACCCAATGGACTTTCACGACACTGAATGGCGTGAAAGGTTTCATTATCACCAGTATTGTCAAAGGTTATACTGGCAACAGTATATTCCTGCCAGCAGAAGGAGGATTGTACCATGGTAAATCCAATGATTTGGAAGGCAAACTCTCGTACTACTGGACATCTACTTTAACATCGAACTACCAATATTGCGCAGAATGTTACGATGTGAGAGCATACGATGGAAAGCATGGCACAAACTACCGAGATCGATGCGAAGGTATGTTCATCCGTCCTGTTCTCTCCGCCGATGGTATTCCGGCAGAATTAGTTCCAACGCTTTCTGAAGATGAATTGATTGTAATGGAAAGGAAGTATCTGGTTAAAAGTGATGCAAACGTCTTTGATTATGCCTATCAAGGGTTCTCTTTTATTTTTGATAACGATCGCCGTTTGGAAATAAATTATTTGAATGCTTATTATTGGGATTCTTGGAATGATTCCAGAGTGGGCGTTTATGTTATTGCATACGAAGGCGAAAATACTAGATTAAAGGAATGGTATATTGAGCCAAGACAAGAAGACACTTGGACAAATGAAAGGATTGAAATTGACAAAAACGGCAAAGTAAGATACTATTCCAATGGCGATTTCAAGGGAGAAGAATCCTTTGAGGAACTTAATCTGGAAACTGCCAATAAGGTATTTTTAGTACATGCTCCTGGTGGTTGGTGGTATAATCATTATCACTATATGGACGATTTTTCCATCACTACCCCAGCTACCGTAATCAAAGATGATTTCAACGACGGGATATTGGATATGAACATCTGGAAGCAGCCTGCTAATCCCGATGGCGTGAGAGAGGAGGATGGAATCTTGAAAGCTGAACAACTGCGCACTGATATAGATTTTAACTTGTATAGCAATTCAATTCCATTAATTAAACATGGTACATTATACATTACTATGAATAGTGTGGATTTGAAGATTGGCAACTCTGCTACTGTAGAAATTATCTCAGGCAATGGTATTTATGAGATATCCAATTCATCTACTAACGTCGTTGAAGCTACATTGTCTGGAACAACAATTAAACTCACTGGAATTTCTGTTGGAACTTCCATTGTAACTGTAAAAGACAGATCTTCGGGACAGACTGCAAGTATCAATGTTACAGTTTCTTCATCTTCGGGAGATTGTCCCGTGGCCGAAGCCATCGACCTCGGCCTTCCTAGTGGAACGTTATGGGCGAGCTGGAACATCGGGGCTTCCGCTCCTGAAGGATATGGTAACTACTATGCTTGGGGCGAAACCGAGACGAAAGATTACTATGATTGGAGTACTTATACTCATTGTGATGGTCCATGGCAATCCGCTCATTTCATTGGAGGTGACATCGCAGGAACAGAATACGACGTAGCATATGAGAAATGGGGAGGTTCCTGGAGAATGCCTTCGTATAACCAGATAAAGGAATTGCTGGATAACTGCACACAAACTTGGACACAGCAAAATGGTATAAGGGGCATCCTTGTAACAGGTCGAAACGGGAACTCAATTTTCCTCCCAGCTGCAGGTTATCACCTGCATATGAATCTCTACTCCGATAGTTCACACGGCTACTACTGGTCGTCAACAGTCAATCCTGATAATGTGCCCAACGCTTACGGTATCGATTTCAGTTCAGGCGGAACAAATTTGGGTTATTACAGCCGCGACAGGGGGCGTTCTGTTCGCGCTGTTAAGACTCCAGAGAAACCTCAAGAATGTCCCGTAGCTGAAGCCATTGACCTCGGTCTTCCCTCGGGCACGAAGTGGGCGAGCTGGAACATCGGCGCCTCCAAACCCGAAGAATACGGTGGCTACTATGCCTGGGGCGAGACGGAGGAGAAGGACTATTATGATTGGAGCACGTATATTCATTGCGATGGATCGGAGGAAACTTGCCATCATATCGGTGATGACATAGCAGGCACGGAGTATGATGTAGCCCACGTGAAGTGGGGAGGCTCATGGCGCATGCCTACAAGGGCACAGCAGGATGAGCTGCGAGAAAACTGTACGCGAGAATGGACACAGCAAAACGGCGTGAATGGTATTCGGGTAATTGGTCCGAACGGTAACTCAATCTTCCTGCCTGCGGCCGGCTACCGCTGGGACGACTACCTCAACTGCGAGGGCTCGAACGGCTACTACTGGTCGTCGTCGCTCGGCTACTACTACTCGTACGACGCGTGCAGCCTCCTCTTCGGTTCGGACTACTGGTATTGGAGCGACTACTTCATCCGCCACCCCGGGCGATCTGTGCGCGCTGTGTGCCCGTAGTCTCAGAATCTCCCCTTACCAACAATAATTACCCCAACAGCCCCTCCGCTGTTGGGGATTTTTTGCACCCCAAATCAATTGTTGCCCTTACCATTGAATTATTAACCTAAAAAATTTTAGAAATATGACGACAATTGAAAAAGTTAAAAGATTTACGGTCAAAATTTGAGCGTTCTAATTATGCAGTTCGCATCATGGCAGATCTGATTAGTGATGAATATTTCAACGATGATTCTTTTTGCAAGATTCTATTCAACAGTGAAGCGATCTATGGCCGAAATATCCTTTGGGACATGGATGGCATGGTGAATGAATTTAGGAAGGTTGATTGATAAGCCCCACCTGATATGGGTGGGGTATTTTTTTCTTCAATACTCCATTAGGCAGGGGTAAAGTATGAATTGAGTGTTTAGGGTACGGAGAATTATCCATGTTTTTTGTCAAAAAAGTGATTTTCTATTAAAGGGAAAGAGTTTATGACAAAAAACATGACACAAAGGAGGAGCAGGCTAAAGCCTTAGAATAACGAACTACATCTACTTTTTTTTTGAGAGAGTTGTCGTTATTCTAGGCGAAGCCGCTATCTCTTTAATTGTTCTCAATTCTTGACTCTACTTGAACAGAGCTTGTGAGACAGAGTTGATTGAATACTTGGATGCATTAAAGTATTATGAAATCATAGGAAAAACAATAAGCCCACACAAATAATTGACGTTTTTATTTGTTTATTTTGTCTTCGTGCAATCGGTTGTTATGAAGGGAAAGAAAGAAAAATAGCTCAATTTTTTAATTTGAAAGATTGAAAATTTTGATATATGGGAGATTTTGATTAAAATTGCACCATTAAAAATACTCATTAACACCTCAAATCATATGAAAAAGCTCTACCTTATCTTATTCCTATTGTGCTGCTGTGGCAGCATCATGGCAGACCAGGTGCTTCAGATCGTCAAGGCAGATGGCCAGACACATACAATCAATCTGAACCAGGAACCAGTGACCTCCTACAAGGACGGCAACCTTGTTATCACCACCATCAATGCCACCATCTCTTATCCGCTTGAGACAATCCGCAAGTTCGTCTATATCTCCGGAAGCGATGACATCCAGAACCTGAAGGGAGACAAGTTCGAGATCTCCAGGGACGGCAAGTTCCTCACCCTCTCGGGACTTGACAAGGACACCGATGCTTACCTCTACTCCATCAATGGCATGTTGATGGAGCGTATCCACGTCACGGCCAGCACTTCGATATCCATCAACCTCGAAAGCTACCCCCTTGGCGTATATATGATCAAAGTAGATGGTGCAACCTATAAAATTCTGAACCAATGAAAACGAAGATAATAAGCATAGTTGTGATGCTGATGATGGCATGCAATGTCATGGGTGAGGATTTTGTCTATGTATATATGAAGAACGGCAAGTGCGGATTCTTCCCAGTTTCAGTACTATCTTCCATGAAAGTTTCAAAAGTGGATGCTGATAATACACAGCATTCCGATTACCGAACCCAAACTATTATAACTTCTGATACGACCCTTTCTATTTCACTTTCTGAAATAGACAGTATTGTATTCGTAAACAAAGAGGTGAAGCCATTTCCCAATACCGAAAGTGAAATCAGGGAATCCATTGATTTGACAAATAGGATTGCCGAGGAAACCAACTTAAGGATGGATTCCTTGAAAGAAGTCGGAATAACTGATATTTGTATTATTTTGGATGAAATTAGAAGGATAGATGGAGTAGTCTTTGCTGATGTTAGTACTACACAAAGCATTATTCATATTATTCAGAAAGATGGCATTTGTATTAACCATCTTCTTAATACATGTAAACTTATTCCTAACGAAGATTATGAACAAGAAATCACCCAATTAAAGGGATCTGCCTTATCTCCACATAGAATGAATGAGATTGAAGAAAATGAGTCAATCTTCATTCCTCAACAAGGGAAAGCTCTTATCCTTGCTCCCTTTCAAGATTTTTTTTATAAACAAATAAATTACTGGAAAGAACAATTAGGGCGTTTATATGATGTAGAAGATTATGTATTCTTGAATGAAAAAGCGGACATTACCAAGTTTAAAGGAGACTATCTTAGCCAATTTGATTTTATTCTTATTGACACTCATGGGGCCAATGAGACACTTGAGGTGCTCAAGAGTGACAAAGATAATTTATGGTATAAAAAAACTTTTGAATTATATGCACCAGAGAAGTTCACAACTGCTTTAGCATCGAGGACTGAATACAGTTACGATACTGTTGATGATTTAGTGAATAAGACTAAAAAACTCAGTTGGAACCAAATTATTCTTGTTCATGAAGATGAGAGTAATGAGGTATACTTGGCGATGGACAAGAGTTTTATTGAAGGACATTCTTTCGATGGAAAGATTGTGTTCGCTTCGGCCTGTCAATCCGCAAAAGATAGAACAAGTTCAACTTCTCTTATGAAGGCTTTCATTGACAATGGAGCCACAATCTATATTGGATTCAGAGAAACGATAAGCCCTGCACTGGCCGGGGACTTCAACAATGGACTACTCGGATTTCTTACTCACGGAGTATCTTTTGGAGATTTCAATAAATACTGGATTAATTCTAAGTATGTTGCTAAGGTTAAGGAAAGCGCAATTGATTGCAAATATAACGAACCTATAGAAACTTTAGATCCTAATTTATACACATATAAAATAAATCCGAAATATGAGAATTATGAGATATTTCTTAAAAATCCTTACCCATCTCTTAATCTACCTGTAATTGAGAATGGAGAAATTATATTTGAGTGGAATACGGAGTTGGAAGAATGCAGCACAATAGTACATTCAATAGAGGAAGAGAATGATAATTTTTATTCACTTAATAACAATTTTACATTTAAATTAAATAGCGATCTATATATCGACGGAAATCTTTACAAACATATCATTGGTAAAAAAAACATTTCGGTACCAGTTGCCGAGTTCTCTGCTGGAGGTCATAAATGGCAAATCTCCTGTTATCTTGAAGATTCGTATGGTGATAAAGTATGTACTTATTCAAGTGGACTTCAAGACTTTACGATTCCGGAACCTGTTGTCTCTTCATCCGAATCCTACGCCGTCTATAAAGCAGGCACACTTACGTTCTATCACGATCAATTGAAGAATTCGAGAGGGGGGTCTGTATATGGGCTGAATACTGGTGAGAATTTTCCTGACTGGGGGCATTACCATCGTAACGACATCAGTAAAGTCGTGTTCGATAAGTCTTTTGCAAATGCTAGACCCTCCACGACTTCCTGGTGGTTCTACATATTCAACCTGACCACCATAGAAAACATTGAATATTTGAATACATCTGAAGTGACGAATATGAAGGGCATGTTTTATGCTTGCAGAAACCTCACGACCCTTGATGTAAGCAACTTTAATACGAGAAATGCGACGAATATGGCTTACATGTTCTATGAATGCAATAACCTAACATCCCTTGACTTAAGTAACTTCAAGACAGAGAATGTTACAGATATGTCTCAAATGTTTGGTGCCTGTACTAATCTTACTACCCTTAACGTAAGTAACTTTAATACAGCAAAAGTGACGGATATGGCGTGTATGTTCTATCGCTGCAATAATCTCAAATTCATTGACGTAGGTAATTTCAATACTACAAATGTAACGGATATGCACATGATGTTCTATCACTGTAAAAAACTCACGTCTCTTGACGCAAGCAACTTCAAGACAGAGAATGTGACGGATATGGCAAATATGTTTGATTGGTGTGAAAACCTCACCGCCCTTGATGTCAGCAAATTTAATACAGCAAAAGTGACGAATATGGCAAATATGTTCACCGATTGTAGTAAAATCACTGTCCTTGACGTCAGCAAATTTAATACCAAAAATGTAACAAATATGTATTGGATGTTTCGTGGTTGTAGTAACCTCACTTCCCTTGATGTAAGTAACTTTGATACGAGGAATGTGACGGATATGTCTGTTATGTTTGATGGTTGCAGTAGCCTCACTTCCCTTGATGTAAGCAGCTTTGATACTAGGAATGTGACGAATATGAATAGGATGTTTGATGGTTGCAGTAGCCTCACTTCCCTTGATGTAAGCAGCTTTGATACTAGGAATGTGACGAATATGAATAGGATGTTTGCTTGGTGTAGACACCTCGCTTCCCTTGATGTAAGCAGCTTTGATACAAGGAATGTGACGGATATGACAGAGATGTTCCATGGTTCCTCCAGTCTTTATACTCTAGACGTCTCGAATTTCAACATGGCATCGTGTGAGAAATCAGAATCCATTTTTGGATATTGTTATGGATTAAATACCCTTGCAGTCTCATCCGCCATGGAGAATCTTGATGAAAATGCTTGTGAATTGGTAGGTTATTATGCGCCTTGCACCATCATTGCTCCCTATGGCTTTAATTTCGGGGTCGACACATCTGGTGAATCTTTTACATGGAAGTCCGGCTATTTCAAACTTGGTAGTGGCAATACATCCATTTTGTCTTTCACAGTAAATGGCGTATCGTTCAAGATGGTAGCTGTTGAGGGCGGTACATTTATGATGGGCGCTTCAGATTACGATTATGAAGCACTGTCCATAGATAAGCCACAACATCAAGTGACCTTGAGCAGCTATTATATCGGACAAATGGAAGTGACTCAAGAACTATGGAACGCGGTAATGGGCACAAATCCTTCACACTTCAAGAGCTCCAACAAGCTACCGGTAGAATGTGTTTCATGGGATGACTGCCAACGATTCATTTCAAAACTGAATAACTTGACTGGTGAAACATTTAGTTTGCCAACCGAGGCCCAGTGGGAGTTTGCAGCCCGAGGAGGTAACTATAGCAACGATTATATTTATAGTGGAAGTAATTCCGTTGATTATGTTGCCTGGTATAATGACAATAGTGGAGGGAAGACTCATAATGTTGCCAACAAAGTTCCAAATGAGTTGGGTCTATACGATATGAGTGGAAATGTAGCAGAATGGTGTCAGGACTATTTGGGAGATTATAGTAGCAACTCTCAAACTAATCCTTCTGGACCTTCTTCCGGCTCTACTCGTATTAATAGAGGAGGGCACTGGAATTCAGTACCTGCAAGTTGCCTGGTATATAAAAGAAAATACGCGAAACCAGGTGATAAATATAACAGTATCGGACTTCGTCTTGTCCTGTAGTTATATGCATGGTTTTGACTGAAATTTAAGTCATTTCATCAAAATCAGCAGCCGGATTTCATTTTTTTCGAATACAATCTTAATACTTTATTGATTATGAATAAAGGAATATCACAGAAGCATGGAAGGTTTAGCTTGCCCATAATGATGTTGTCGTTATCCATTTTTGGCACCTATTCAGTCAATGCGCAAGTTATTAATGAGCAGGAGGCATGCCAAAGAGCTGAAGCTTTTATTGAAACCCATGGCCTCTCTGACATAGGTCCTAAGAGGGCAAAAGAGGCTCAAGATAAGCGCCTTGAAATGGTTTATCTGCAAGCAGACAAGCAGAGTGGAGATCCTCTTTACTATGTCTTTCAACAACCTCATTCAAAGGGATTTGTCATAGCGTCGGCAGATGAACGTGTTGTGCCCATCTTTTGTTATTCTACTGAAGGGACATTCAACATGGATAGCATACCTTGTTGTCTTAAGGCTATTTTAGAGGGCTTTGAGCAGGAGATCGCCTATGCCAGAAAAAGGCATTTTCCCAAATATATTAGTCCGTTAAACGAAGATAATGACTATCCGTCAATTTCTCCTCTAACAGAAACAAATTGGCATCAACGCTCGCCCTTCAACCGATATTGTCCAATTGACAAGGAGACAGGAGAAAGATGTAAAGTCGGTTGTGTTGCATCTGCCCAAGCTCAACTCATGTATTACTATAAATGGCCTGAGACGGGGGTGGGCAGCAATTCATATCAATGGAGGGATACGACTCTATATGCTAATTTTGGAGAAACTCAATATAAATATGATTCCATGGTTTCAAGATACTCTGATAAGAAGATTGAAACTGAAGAAGTGGCCGATGCATTGGCAACTATCAATTACCATTGTGGTGTATCTGTAAATACGGTTTATTCTTCAAGAAGCAGTGGCTCAAACTTTAGTCGAGGTGCTATGGAAGATTATTTTAGATTTAAGCAGGTTTTATATACAGAGGGCAAAAACCCAGAAGATCTAGATGCTGTTTACGAAGAGCTCTCACATCAAAGACCTCTTTTAGCGACTACTACTGATCATGGTTTCATTTTAGATGGCTACGAAAAAGGTGGATATGTCCATTTTAATCTTGGTTCAAATTTCGCTAATTGTTATGTTAGCTGGTATGATAATAGTGGTTGGTATGACTATCGTAAAGAAATTCTTGAAGATTCAATTGCCTGGTGTGCTCTGTGGTATTGTTACAGTTTTATTCCCGATAAAGACGCCAAAGAAATTGAGAAAGATGGCATTAAGTATCTGATTTATGATGAAAAGGCTTTGGTCGTTGGTGGGAAACCCTCTGGTGAACTAAGTATTCCTTCAACAATTGTAGGTGACGGAAACATGGAAGTGAAAGTATCGCGCATTTTGGATGACGCTTTCTATAGTGCTTTAGAACTATCATCAATTTCCATACCACAAAGTGTGTATTCTATTGAAAGACGTGTATTCTCCTGGTCTGGTCTAAAATCTATAACTATTCCTAATTCAGTTGTGAGTATTGGTAACAATGTTTTTTTAAGGTGTGATAATTTGACAGATATAACATT
>JAEEUA010000029.1 GCA_016286775.1 Bacteroidales bacterium | reverse complement strand
GATCTTATCTGGAAAGAGCAGGGCAACCTCAACGAGATTCCCGGCATGACCGATATGGTTACCGACTTCCTGAACCAGATTCAGGAGAAGGGCAGGCTCGAAACCGTTAAGGGCATCCTCTAAGGCATAGTCTGATCCTGCACTATCCTTCGTGCAATACTATCTGAACAAAATGGACAATTTACTTGACGTCGGGCCGCACTGCTGAACCTTTCATGTAAATTGTCCACTCTTGTTTTTCAGTAATACCGACTGATCTTATACAAAGAAGAATTCCTACTAAAACGATAATTATTGTGAAACAATTTCTGAAAATCAATCCAGCAGACAACGTGGTTGTTGCTATCCAGCCCCTGACCAAGGGCACCGTGATTGACGTTGATGGCGAGCAGATTACCCTCGTCTCCAATATCCCTGCAGGCCACAAGTGCGCGCTGAAGGATTTCGCTGAAGGCGAGAACATCATCAAGTACGGCTTCCCGATCGGCCATGCACGTCATGCCATCCAGAAGGGCAGCTATCTCGACCACGAGGACATCAAGACCAACCTGGCAGGAACCCTTGACTACAGCAATATCCACATCAAGGGGCTGAAGAAATACGAGCCATCGGGCGAGCAGCTCACATTCCAGGGCTATGTTCGTCCCGACGGGCAGGTCGGCATTCGCAACGAAGTCTGGGTCATCCCCACCGTCGGCTGTGTCAATGGCATCATCAAACAGATTGTCGAAAAGACCCGTGCTGCATTCGGCGGCGACAAGATCGAGGGCATCGACGGCATCTTCAACTTCCCGCACAATTTCGGCTGTTCGCAGCTGAGTGAAGACCACGAGAACACCAAGAAGATTCTGCGCGACATGGTGCATCATCCGAATGCTGGCGCCATCCTCGTGGTAGGTCTGGGTTGCGAGAACAACCAGCCCCGCATCTTCGAGGAGTTCTGCGGAGACTACAACAAGGATCGTGTAAAGTTCATGATCTGCCAGGAGGTGCAGGGCGATGAGGTACCCTATGGCGTAGGTCTCCTCACCGAACTCGTCAAGAAAGCACAGCAGGACAAGCGTGAAACCGTTCCTGCAAGCAAGCTTCGCATTGGTCTCAAGTGTGGCGGTTCGGATGGCTTCTCGGGCATTACTGCTAACCCGTTGCTCGGAGCCTTCTCCGACTTCCTCTGCGAAAAGCAGGGCGGCACCACTATCCTCACCGAAGTACCCGAGATGTTCGGTGCCGAGACCATCCTGATGGAACGTTGCGGCAGCGACGAGCTGCTCGGCGAAACCATCTCGCTCATCAACAACTTCAAGAACTACTTCCTCTCGCACGGAGAACCCTGCGGCGAGAATCCTTCGCCAGGCAACAAGGCTGGCGGCATTTCGACGCTCGAGGAGAAGGCCCTCGGCTGCACGCAAAAATCAGGCAGCTCGGTGGTATGCGGTGTGATGGAGTATGGCGAACGCCTCAGGAACAATGGTCTCAACCTGCTTTCTGCTCCTGGCAACGACCTCGTGGCAGCTACAGCACTTGCCGCAGCAGGTTGCCAGCTTGTACTATTCACTACAGGTCGAGGCACGCCATTCGGCACCTTCGTTCCTACCATGAAGGTCAGCACGAACTCTGGTCTCTACCAGCGCAAGCCCAATTGGATTGACTTCAATGCCGGCGTGCTCGTCGAAGACAAGAGCATGGACGAAGTTGTCAAGGATTTCACCGACAAGATTCTTCGTGTAGCTAATGGCGAATACACCCACAATGAGGTTGCAGGCATCCACGAGATCTCAATCTTCAAGAATGGTGTGACGCTCTAAAGCCACTTCTCACAATTAAAAATGCGTGCTTGGCCCCGATTGTCCAAGCACGCATTTTTATTATTGTCATAAAACCATTATTCTTGTGAGAGGTCATAAGCTGTAGCTCTTAACAGTTCCCTCATCCGCACCAACAAGACTTGATTCTCGCTCAGCACATCCCATACACCGTCTTCCGACAGTACACCTCGTTTCAGGTCTTTGGGCAACCTCCCAGCCTCGTCGTCAGCGAAGTCCTGTTTCCATTCGTCACTGCCATAATAAGAATTCAAGATCGAGAGTTCGTCTTGTTCGGAACGATAGGCTTCAAGAGCCTCGGAAAGTTTCGTCACAGCGTCCGACACCCGGTCAAAACGCTCCTCCATCAATTTTATTCTTTCAACGTTCATATCTTTATGTAGAAAAACCCTTGTGTCCCAATTTCTAATTGAACGACTCCTTGAATACAATCATTTGATAACACACTTCTTCCCATTGTGCAAATAGATGCCCTTTATCTCGGGCTTGCCGTTGAGCCGGAAGCCATCGAGGGTGAAATAGGAATCCGTGTACTTGGAATGTTCGGAACAATCGGAGATTTCGGAGATGCACGTCTCATCATCACCAAAGTCAAGGACGAACGCCTTGATACCTCCGCTTGTGCCAACGGGCAGGCCTGCCGTAATTCCTGCACCAAGCTGGAAGTAGGCGCGGAAAGCACCGATGGTCATTTCGCCGTCGGGATAATAAAGTTGGTTGCCGTCTCCAAGGAACAGCTTCGTATCGTCAGCCGAATCGAGATGGAGAGGATTGTAAAGACCATTGAATGAAATGATGTCATTATCTGCTGGTGAAGCAGCAGGAGCAGCCTTGTCGATGGTGACGCCCTTGAATGTCGGAGCTTCGAGCGTAGTACCCGAATCAGCCCACCTGATGAGGTAGGAAGTGCCTGCCTCAAGTTTGCTGCCCGCATCTCCGAAGGTCAGGATGAGCTCATTATTCACAAAATTTGCCCCAGTGAGCTTCCTGACCGCCAGACCTTCGCCCGCAAGGGGACAACCCGTGGCTGTCAGATCCACATCGAACGGCAGGCATATGGTGTTCCAGGAGCCATCCTGATAGAACGTGCGCCCACCGAGGGTGACGTTGACGGTTCTTCCGTCGAGCAGGTCAATGACGTCCGTGTTATTCCCGTCATTTTGGAACGAATTGTCCCTGCTAAAGAAAACAAAGTCGATGGTTCCATCTTCGTTCTGAGTGATCTGTTCCACCGAAGCATCCAGCAGGTAGCTACCGTCGGCATTCTGGTTATAAAGCGTAGCAGCTGGTGTAGTGGTCGGTCCAAAGGCATTCACTTTGCCGTAAGGGAACGGGTCGGAGCTTGTTCCATCGAACTTGTATTTACCCGTTTCCGGATTGGTGTCGTACACATTGTCAGCAGGAATCCAGGTCATACGCTGATGATCAGGGTTGTTATTCACCTTGTTAGTCGACCAGGCTTCCGCATCATAATCCACGTGGAGGATGAGCAGGCCAGGGGCTTTGAGATGAGTATCCCATCCCGTCAGCTGACGATTTTCAAGGAGATAGTACTCGTTCCGGTTGCCCTTGTTGTAGATGACGTAGGTGTCGCCACCGTTCTGAAGCCCCTCCATGCCTGTGATTGCCACGGTCGAAGTCAGTTCAATGGGAGTCTTCCATCCGGCCATCCAACGCTCATAGCTCGTATAGCCCGCTGGCATGTATCCGCCCCATAGATAGCATCCCGTATCCATCAGGTCCCAGACGTACATTCCCTGGCCACCATTGTCATCGGTATCATAGAAGTCGGGATAACCCAGACAGTGGCTGAACTCATGACAAAGGGTGCCGATTCCCGCCAGCAGATTTTCTCCGTTCAACTCGCTGCCACAGGCGTAGGTGTTGATGGTTACGCCATCCAGCGTTTGAGCACCCGATCCATCATCATTATTCTTGGCCGACGACAACGTCCATTCATGGGGCCAGATGGTATTACCGGCTCCACCATCAGCCTCGCCCTGTCCGGCATAGATCACATACACCTGATCGACTTCGTCGTCATTGTCCCAGTCATACTTGCTGAAATCGACGGCATTATTCACCAGACTCAAAGCCTCGATCACCATCTCGGCAGGATGCTCGTCGTTGCCATCCGTATTGTTTTTGTTATTCCCATAGTACGCTTGGTTTCGACTCACCGTAACCGGTCCCACGACGTCGAAAGTCAGATCGAACTTTCCATCGCTTTGAGCCAGGAAGTAGTCGCGCACCGAACCCTCGAAACGCCAACCGTCGTTGAAATCCTTGACGTTGGCAATGTCATCGAAACGTTCGCGGGTATGCTCGTTCCCGAATGTCACATCCTTGAAGTTGACCAGGATGATGAGTCCCTTCTTCTCGCCTTCATAATTGCCAACAGCACCTACGTTGCGACGAGCTGGAGCCAGACGCCGTGCACGGCGCTGGTTGGCTTCTTGTCGACGCTGGTTGGCATGGACGCCGATGGCCTCCCTGTCAACGAGTTGATACGTGTCGCCGACACTTTGGTAAGCCTTGCCGTCGTCGCCCAGCCAATAGTGCCCATGCTCATCTCCAACGAGGCGGGCGTGAACGGTGGTTCCGTCCGGAAGGGTCAGTACCCTGAACAAGCCGGGCTTGGCAGGCACGGCATATACTATTGTCACAATCAAAAATAGCAGCGATGCCACCACACTGCGCATCGCAACACGCGAAGACAATCTTTTATTCATATAGTTCACTATTGTATTTACAAATGGCTGCAAAAATAATACAATAATTCGAGAAAACCAAAATTATCGCTGAAGAAAACTTGCTCAAAACGATTCCCTCCCAATTAAATGCTTATTTGACAGCTCTACCTATCATCAAAAACCGACACGGCAGAAGCATAAAAAAACGGGAGTTAGCCGATAAAGCCAACTCCCGCTAAAATGAATGTTTTATTGTTGATCGACATGCTTCTTGCCGATAGCAACTTTCTGTCCATTATGGATGTAGATGCCTGGCGACTCGGGACAACCGCTGAGACGGAAGCCCTGGAGCGTGTACCATGCATCGACATCCGGTTCGTCGGCACGAACATCGCTGATTCCATCAGGCAGATGCTGCAGGTCGATGACGAAGGGCGACCACGGATCACCGTACTGTTTCTCGATGCGGAAGTTGTAGGTACCGCCGCCTTCATCCTTCAGGCCATTTCTTTCGTATTCCCATGCGGCGAATACGGGAGAAACGCCTGCCGACGACAGGACGAGTGACAGGACGAGTTGAAGGAATAAATGTTTCGGTTTCATAAGTTCATGTGTTACAGGTAATTTATGCCGATGTGTTTCACGGGCTGTTGCATTCGGCTTTCTGTGCGCAAAAATAACGAAAAAACAATCCGTTCCAACTTTTCGCCATAAAAAATGGATGAAAAGAGCGACAAGGCACCATTCTGACAACAAATTGGGGAAATCGGTCGTAATTTTGTCACGTATTCAGTCGAAATAATTATCTGATTCTGCAATGGAACATATATGTTCATAGAAGTCCTCCAAAAGAATGAAATGGAGCGTCTATGTTCATACATGTACTATTTCATTGTGAAATGGAACGTCTATGTTCGTAGATGTACTATTTCGTTGCGAAATGGAGCGTCTATGTTCGTAGATGTACTATTTCATTGTG
Organism: Bacteroidales bacterium; assembly: GCA_016286775.1. Classification (GTDB taxonomy): domain Bacteria; phylum Bacteroidota; class Bacteroidia; order Bacteroidales; family UBA3663; genus Liminaster. The sequence continues at coordinate 17,235 of JAEEUA010000029.1, read as the reverse complement.
AAATGGAGCGTCTATGTTCGTAGATGTACTATTTCATTGTGAAATGGAGCGTCTATGTTCGTAGATGTACTATTTCATTGTGAAATGGAGCGTCTATGTTCATACACGTGCTATTTCGTTGTGAAATGGAGCGTATATGTACGTAGACGTCCTATTTCATCTTTGATAAAGAATTCTCACAAAATATCGGCCAACCTAAAAAATTAATTATCTATTTTTTCTCTCAAAAAATCTTTTGAATATGAAATTTGGGCTGACAGCGAAAAGGAATCGCTGCCAAGCCCAAAGAGTCATTCGATCGAAGATTTACGGATTATTGTCTGCATCGGCGCCGACAGCCACCTTCTGACCTCGGTGGATGTAGATGCCGGGCGACTCGGGACGTCCACCGAGACGGAAGCCCTGGAGCGTGTACCAGGCATCGTCGTCGGCATCTTCGTCGGTCGAAATGGAGCCGATGGCATCGGGCAGATGCTGCAGGTCGATGACGTAGGGCGACCACGGATCGCCTATGTTATCGTCGCTGGTGAAGTACTGCGAGTCGTCGATCAGGACCATGCGACCATCGAGATACGTATAGAGCTGCATCGGAATGGAACTTCCCTCACCCGATATGATGAGATAGTAGAGTCCATTGTAGGAGCGCGTTGCACCCCGGCATTCCCCGTTGACGAAGGCAGCCACTTCGGCCGAATCGACCACTGCCTCACCGTCAGTGAGCTGGATGACCATCGTCATGTTGTCGGGATAGTGATGACGATCGACGGGCGAGAAGAGGGTGGGCTGGTCGCCTGCATATGCCATAGCTCGCATCCGAGCCTGGCTGCTTGCCGAAGGCGACGGATAGACGAAGCTCTTCCGGACACCCGAAGAATTGTAGTACATGTATCCATGACCGCTTTCAAGCGACTTGAGGTTGCCCTCCCAGCCGGTATTTCCGTAGATGGCAATGCCACTCTGCGACTTCACACGATCGCCACGCTGCGGGTTGGCTCCTGCCAATGCCTCGTCGATGGTCATCGAATAGAGCGGCGTGTAGGCAATCCAGTTCCATTCGTCGTGGAGTTCGACGGGTGTGGTCGATAGCGTGACCTGACGGCCTGTGACAGCCAGTTGCGAAGGAAGCTGAGGACTCGTTGGCAACGAAGTTACACGGAGCTTGTACATCGTACCTGCCGTGACGGAGAGCGGGCCATCCCATTCGGTGCCGTTGCTCCACGCCACCTGCGAACCCTGGTCCTTCATCATCAGCGACCAGCCGTCGTAGCTGCTGAATACACTCTGCGGACTATCATCCTCGGGTTGTACACCCAAGCCTATCCAGTTCCAGTTTTCGTGGATCGACAGACTTTGTTCAACCTTGCCGCTCTTGGTCCAGATGGCAGGCTGATCGAAGTCGCCGATGAGCTCGTCGTGCTTGAAGAGCACCTGGGCAGGCGTGCCGTCGGTCAAGGTCAGATCGACATCGACGTAGGTCATTCCATTCGACGCATCGTAGATGGCGAAGGTGACTGGCTTGTCGGCATCCTGATTGCGATAGCCATTGCCATAGATGCTAAGGGTGACATAGGCCGCGCCACGCACCTTCTCGGGCGAAGCCAGGCCACGGCACTTGCCACCGATGAAGGCGGCCACGATGCTCTCGGTGTTCTCCATCAGGATACCGTCAATGCGTACCTGTCCGATGACGTTCATCTGGTGTTCGTAGGCAGTCGGGTCGAAACTCCAGTCGGGCTTTTCGCCACTCACCTTCAGCTGGATACGCAGCGGTTCGAGAATCTCGAAGTTGCCCTGCAGACCTATGGTGACATCGTAGAGACCAACGCGCACATATGGATCGACACGGAATCGCAACGTCCGGGAAGATGAGGGTGCCACCTCGTCGGCAGCATCGCTTTCGACAACGGTGAGCCACTGCGGAAGATTCTCGACCGAATAGTATTCGACATTTCCACTCTTGTTGATGACATCGACGTCGAACACAAGTTCCTCGCCATAGAGCTTGGTGAGGCTCACGGAATCTCGGGTCCACAGGAGCGGATTCCGCCTGACGTAGGCTGTCCAGCGAATGGGCTGCGAAGCATTGCCATTCAGGTCGCGCACGTCGGCGACGGTGAGGTTGAGCGTCGTGCCCTCGATGTCGCGTGGCGCGATGTTGTCGCCCTTCAGTTTGACGACCAACTTGCGCTCGGAAGCGATGGGCGAAGCCAGGAGGCGCGACTCCTCGGGAGCCTTCTTGATGGGCGCCGCAAAAACGGCCGACGCCTGGCTGTTGGCGATCACCCTGAGTTCGTCGGTGGCACCGGGCACACGGTTCTCGAACGTGTAGGACTTGGTGGGCACGCCGTCGATGGTGTCGTTCTTCTCGAACGGGAAGTAGAGAGCCAGACCACGCGAATAGACGCTGGCCGTGTCGATGCAGTTGAACATATTGGAGAGCAGACGGCCCTCGGAGAGCGTGGCACGCCAGTAGCGCACTTCATCGAGATAGCCTGTGTATCCTTCGCCAAACTTCATTACCGGACCTTCGACCTGAGGCATGTCGGTTTCGGAAATAACCGTGGTACGATGGCCGTTGAAGTAGAAGCTGGCGCTCTGTCCACGTACGACGTTGAGGGCAATATGGCTCCATCCGCCTTCGAAATCGAGTGTCGATAACTCGTTGTCGTCGGCCACCATCTGCTTCTTTTCGCCGTATTCAAGCCAGAGGTTCTTGTCAGCATCGTAGTAGAGCCGCAGACGATTATACGGATTGGTGCCCGTCTCGAAGAGCGTAGCCCCTTCGGTAATCTTTTCGGGGTAGGTCCACATTTCGATGGCATAGCTGTCGCCAATGCCTGTGGCAAGTCGGGAGATGTCGGCCGTCATACCTTCGCTCGTGAGGAAGCGCACAGCATAATTCCGATTGTCGATCAACCAGGTGTTGACGACATCGAAGTCGTGCGTATGACGGGCGTCAGCAATCACGTAGCCATGTCCTTCGTTCATCGGCCAGTAGTTGGTCAAGCCATAGGTGTAGGCAGTCTTCGACTGATAACGGGTGGCGGCTGCATCGTTCACGTCGCGATAGATATTGAAGAGACTCAGGTCGTGCATAGCACCACCGAGCAGGTCGCAACTGATGTAGAGGTAGTTGTCGTCGGCATACTGGATGACCTGGGTGCCTGTGTCGGACACAGGTTCGTTCATGAACAGATCGACGTTGGTCGTACCATACTGGGCAAGCATCGAGAACGTCTTTTCGCTCGACTTGTAGCTGAGTGCCATGAAGGTCCACGGACCAGCAGGCAACGTCTTGGTGCTCACATGGTCGGTACCGCCGATGATGGCATGGACATGTCCGTCGGCATCAAGGCTGAGGGCAAAGGCGTTCTGGCCCTTACCGTGCCGGAGGATGGTACCTGCCTGATCCCACTTCAGCCAGAAGTCGAGGGAGAAGTCTCCGCTCAGGAAAATGGGGTTGCGCGTCCGTCCGGCCGGTGCACGCGGAACGAGCTGATAGGACACCTCGTGGTCGATCGGACGGTCGTTGAGCACCGCCGTGACAATGACGTTCTTGTCGCCCACGTAGCCTGGGACGATGTCCTCAGTGAACTCGATGCTCATGTCGTCGCCAAAGCCCAGGATGCCGCTGGACGGAGTGGGTGTGGTGAGCGGACGGGGAGCGATGTTGTCCTTGATGACCGTCACCTCATCGCTATAGACATAGACGTACTGGTTGTCGAAATCGGCAGCTGTAAAGGCGCGGAAGGTGTAGGTACCCTGCGGATAGCTGGCCTCACTCTGCATATCCAGCGACAGGGGCAGGTCGCCCGATGTAGGAAGAACGGGATAGTCATACTTCGCCGTATCGGCCGGATTGACCAGATACTGGTAGAGCGGTGTCCAGCCGGTGTTGCCGGCGAAACGGTATTGCACACCGACGAACTTAAGGCTCTTGAACGAACGATCGAAGTCAGTCACCTTCATCGCGAGGCTGTTGCCTGTCTCGATATTGAGAACGGGCTCGTCGATGACTAGATTGACGGGCGATGAACTGGGCTTGAAACGGGCATTGAGCGTGACATCGGAGTTGATGATGGCGGGCTGGTACTGCGAACAGAAGCGGATTTTGATACCGTCGTAGTTTAGGATACTCTGGTCGGTCTGCCGGATGGTCAGCACCTTGGTCACCGTCTCGTTGTGGTTCAGATAGATGGAACGGCCATTGATGGGAACTCCATCCATCAGAATCTGCAAGCCATCGACATTGGTGTTCTCGAGAATGATGAGATTATAGCTGAAGTTGATGCCCTGGTGTGCAGTGGCCAGATTGGTGCAATGCAGAACAACATGGGCTTCGCCTCCAGCGGGAATGTCGGTGAGCGTGGCACTCTTGGCGGGATGCTGCCCGTCGAGGCTGATCTGCAGGTCGGGCTGTTCCATCTGCAGCGTGGCATTGCCCAAGGGCGTACCAGGCTGATACCACTTCGTCGTGTCCTGACCTTCGTAGGGATTGTAGGTCTGACCACCGAAGATACTGAATATCAAACCATTGTTCTGATTGGTGGGCTTGTACTGATTGATGGAAATGTCGGTGTCGCGGTTGCCATCCTGCACGGTATATTCCCACTCGGTGTAGTTGCTGGTCTTGGTCCCATCGCCATCGACATAGCCTCGACCTGCTTCGGAGGTGATATTCGTGATGATGCCGAACTTGGCGGTTGACAACAAGGACCATCCGAAGTGTTCGCCGAACACACCGCCCATTCGCCAGGTAGTCTTCTTCTCGTCGGTCTTGGACACTTCGTGACGAGAACTGAACGTATAGGTGGATCCTCCATCGATGGAGAAGTTTTCGGGTGTGCTTTTCTTCATCACCTCGACCTTCTCCTCCTCGTTCGTGTAGAGTTCCTTAATCCAGTGCTGGATCTGCTCGTTGCACCACATGACGCTGTCAATCTCGCTTTCGAGAGGCTTGAGAGGAGCGACATAGACATAGGTGGAATCTTCGCCATAGTCGGGATCATTCTCTGGCAGCCAGGTGAGCCACACGCCCTTCTGGCCCGTGTTGACATAGTTGTCGGCCTCTTCCTTCGAACCGATTGGGGAAAGATACTGGCGGCGCATATCCTTCCACTTGGGAATCATCACGGTCTCGATCTCGTAGGTGGTGTATTTGAAGGCGGTGGCTATCTCCTGTCCAAGGGACAGCGCATCCTCGAGTTCGATGTAATATTTGAGTGTCTGTGGATCCTGCTTGATGAAGAGATTGCGGCAGGTGCCCAGTAGCATATTGGTGGATGTGCCGACAAACACGTCACCCTTGGCTCCTACATAGGGAGAGGTGGCGGCGGTCGATATGCTTGACATTTCGGTATCGATCACGACGGTATCCTTCACATGATTCCACTCCCACTGGGATGCGACGCCGAGGTCGAGCTGATTATCGACCTTGTTGCCCGTGATAACAAAGAATCCGATACCCGTACCGACATCCAGTTCAGAGCCCATGATCAGATTGTTGACCAGACTGTGGTTGCCATAGGCGCGATAGGTGTCGTAATGCGTCTTGGTGGTTACCTTGCCTCGCTTGAGTGTCGTCTTGGACTTTGCTCCCGGAGGATCGCGCAGGATGAACTGAACCAGATCGGGACCCTTGGTAATGAAATTGTTACCCATGGTCAGTGCACCCAGCACAACAGCATTGAGGTTTGCCACGACATAAGTGCGTCCGTTGCGCTCGAGGGACGTGGAGAAGAGACGGGTGTAGGGCTTCACGATGTTGGGGGCACCGACCTTCCACGACAGGCGTCCTTCGCCATTGCTATCCAGATCGAACGATTCGTTGACCAGATCATAGAGATCGCCCGGCTTATAGGGAGATTCGGGATCCTCGACCTTGCAGACCACCTTCTGAGCAGAGCTCATCTCGTTGGTCACCGTGAGTGTGGTCCCACGGAGAGGAATGGTGTCGGTGACAACGACCTTTCCGTCGTAGTTGGCGTATGCCTCGTAGGCTCGCAGATCGAAATACCGGACATCGCCGGTCTGATAGATGGGATAATCCAACAGATATTTGACGGAACCATCCTGCTTGCGGGTCCACAGGTCGCCAATGACGCGGTCGGGACCTCCCTGGTCGTCCTTATAGACAACCTCCTTCATGCCAAAGGCGCCGGGGTCATTCCCCTTTTCAACGATATCGAGCCTGGGTTCGGAGAAATAGGTCTTGACAAGTTTGGTGTTGTAGGTATAGGTGAGACAGATGCTGTCGCCGTTCTGGTAAACCTTCAGCGAATCGACAATCGCCTTGTTCGGATTGGTCAAATCAATCTCGGGGAGCGAAGAGAACTCGATGTCGGGATTCTTGTCGATCTTGATGTTCTTGGTGATGTACTTGAGCGGCGGAAGCAGGGCTGAGAATTCGCCCGTGAGCGAATCGGTACGGATGTAGATGTACTTTGAATAGGGTCCTGTACCAGCCCAGGAATGGCTGTTGATGGACGTCGTGTCGCTTGCAAAGGGTCGGTTCTGGGCAGCTGAGGTGATATGATCGTCCAGGCAGTTGAACGAGAATGACTCGTTGTTGAGTTTCAACGTGATGGTTGCAATACCGATGTTGTTCTTCGAAGCACCGAAACCGACAGCCAGCGTGTCGTTGCGTTCGCCGCCTCCGATACGGCCTACAAAGTTGACCAGGGTGGAGTCGGCAAAGTCGTGGATTACTGCACGGTCGAAGTTGAACGTGCCCTGATGGGGGAATCGACCGCCATAGGCCATGCGGTGACCATCGAGCTTAGCTTCGACGTAGTGTTTGCCAATCGGGACAGAGAGCGAGTAGAAGCCATCGGCGTTGGTCTTGACTGCCTGTCCGTCCTTCGACTGCATTTCACCATCGACATAGAACATGATGCCCTCAGCGGGTATGTTGGTGCCGGCATAATAGATATAGCCTTCCATCGGGAACGCCGAGACGTCCTCGAAGTTGACATTGTTGGCTGTCAGACTGGTGGGACTGACGAACATCGACGACGAGTTGGGACTGAACTCGTGGACACCCAGCTGGGGTACAACCTTGTAGTTGGTGCCGCCTTGCTGGAAGGGGATACCGCGGATGATGTAGTCACCTTCGGCATCGGTCATGCCATAGAGCCTCAGATGATCGGGCACAAGGGGCGAGGGCACAGCATTGACACCCACTTCGGGATGATTAAGCTGGTAGATTCCATCCTGATTGGCTACATCGAAGACATAATGGACAATGTTGATGCCTTCGTCGAAGGGCCAGTAGAGCACAAGGCCTTCGTCGGTACCACCCAGGATGCGGTCGAAGTTGCTATTGAACTCCTTCTGAGAAAGTGCACGGTTCCACAGACGTAAGTCATCGACATTGCCCTTGAAGGCACTGCCCGTGGCATGCAGCGAACCTCCCAGACCGAGCGTGACGGTACCCGAGCTGCTGCAGGAATTCCAGGCGTTGCTCGCCACTGCGATGGTGTCGGAAAGCAGCGTGTCGCGGCCCACCGAGAAGATCCACTGGCCCTGCTGATAGCGGGCTGTAACGTGTGTGAAGTCGAGGGTATGGAAGGGCAGGTTCTGGAACTCGGTCACACGATACTGCGTCGGGTCACCAGGTGTCAGATCGACGGCGTAGAGACAATAGGCATTCCGATCGATGGTGTCGGAGCTGGCAGGATGAACCGTAGAGGCTATGCGGTACGTGACGATCCGATAGTTCACGGGACTCTCCTCGACGCGCGGCACGACACGATCGTTGCTATTCATCCAGTCGGCGCCCAATAGCGAGGGTTTGACAGCTCTGGACGAGATGTATTCTCCTTGTACTTCGCCCATGGCCTTGGTATAGTAGGAGTTGTTGATAACCAGGAACGACGAAGAGCCGCCGCGCACAAAGGTGGCACATCCCGAAGTGACGGGGACACTGGCAGGATTCATCAGACAGTGGACGATCTCAGCGGTGCGCCGTTCGAGCTGCAAGCCTATAAATCCGCCGCATTTCGTCAGGCCGTCGCCCTTGATGACACCATCGAACAGGCAGGAGTTGACAATAAGCATGCCACCCGAACGGGCAATCAGGCCGCCGTGGTTCCCTTCGCCGCCGCATCGGCTTTCGATGGTTACCGACGACCAGCAGCGGTACAGGTTTACCTTGCAGTAGTCTTCACAGTCACCGATGATGCCACCGGCAAACTGTGCGTTGGTGCTGATGGTGCCTGCCACATGCAGATCCTCGATGGTACAGTTGCTGACGTAGGCGAAGGGTGCCGTACGATAGGAGTCGGAGCCATCTTGGGAGCTATGGACATAATAGTGGACCGTCAGCGTATGTCCATTGCCGTAGAAATGACCGGCATAACGGTTCCGCCCTTCTTCGCCCACCATCGTCTGGCTTTCCTCCAGATCAATGTCGGCAATCATTACGGCATCCTGGTTGAACATGCCATTGCGGACGAGCTCGGCAAAACGTTCCCAGTCGGCTGCCGAAGCCAGGATAAATCGGCCAGCGGCATCGTAGCCGTTCCGTTCTTCGGCAATGACCGTATAGTTGGAGTCATCGCTGATACGTTTCACACCGAGTTCGAGGGCATTGGTGAGATGGAGGAAGGTCTGCTTGGACAATCCGGATTCCATCGTCGGCTTGGCCCAGAGCTGCAGGGTGAGTTCCTTCTGCCCATTGAGGACCGAAGCATATTTGGCTGAATCGGCTGTCCAGGCGATGCCCTTGCCATCGCCCTCGATGAAGCGCGACAGGTACTGAGGCTGGTCGGTCACCACGTCGGACGACGACTTGACCAGGTTAACACGCACATCGCGGACGGCTGTGCCCGAACCGAACGCCACATGTCCGGTGATGGTGCCGCGAGCCTGCGAGAAGCCCGGGGTAATCTGCGAGTCGGTGCGGACGAACTGGTCGTCGCACATCGCATCGTAGGCCTCGACGGTATATTCGTAGTAGGAACCGGCTGCCACACGCGTATCGGTAAATTGGTATTCCGATTCCGTACCGCGGATGTCGTCGGCAAGCAAGGTCCATTCTTCCGCCCCGATGAGACGACGCAGCACACGATAGGAAGCTTCGTGGGTAACATCGACGCGTGCCACCTTCCACTTCACAATGACACTGGTCTCCTCCGTGCCCGTGGTGGCGGTCACTTCGCTGATATAACTACCTGCTGGAAGGTTGGCAGCCAGGATGTTGGAGGTCAGTTCCTTGCCGTTGACGGTGGTCAGCACACGATATTCGAGCACATCGCAGACCGTACCTTCGACATCGAAGTGCTCTTGTGACTGGCTGGCATCGACGGGAATCGGATCGTCAACCGGCTTCCAGACGATGGAACCAGGGGTACGCCGTTCGATGCGCCACGCCAGATCCTTCAACTGGATATTATAATCCCAGACGAGGCGCACAGCCCGTTCGAAAGTGCGATCTTGCGAGAGCCGGATGGGCACTTCCATCAGCGTGCTCACCGTCTGTTCCTCCCATAGGTCGCTGGAAGAATGGGAAGGTGCCTGACCAGGCAGATCGGCCAAACGATCCTTGAAGTCCGCTTCGAGCAAGGCGGGCAGGAAAATCACACGATAGACATACTGACGATCGTATTCGATGTCTTTGTCGGTATAACAAAGGGACGAATTCAGACTGGAGCCGTCGATGGTGGCAAGCAACTTGTATCCGTCGGCCTGGGGATTCTTCCCCTTGTCGTAGCGGATCAGGTACCACTTGCCATCGGTGCGGCATTCGACGTCGCTCACCGTAGTACCATCGTAACCGGATGCCCGGTAGCGACGGGACCAGCGGATGGTGTTGGTCATCGCCCACTTGTCGAAGTCCGATCGGAGATTCTCGGGTCGGGTATAGGGTTTGACCAACTGCAGGACGTAGGGTTGGTAGTACCAAACGCCACTGAAGTAGCATTCGGCATCCTCGGTATTGACCTTCGATTCGCCACGATATCTTACCCACACGGGTGTGGTGTAGGCTCCGCCACTGAGGTACCATTTGCTGAACGCAACGTCCATCTTCTTGTCGGCCTTGTGCTCGATGTTCACACTGCTTTCGTCGAGCTTGAAGTCGTCGTTGTAGAAATCCTTATAGCCGGGATAGAGATACTGATAGACACGGTACTTCTGCTCCATGTAGCGGTTGTCCTTCGAGATGTCTCGCAGGTCGGTGCCCTGGAACGACAAGGAACCGTTCGTGTTCCAATCGGTTGTCAACTGGGGCATAGGCCGATGATCATCGAAATAGTCCAGGTCGATATCCTTCTCATACTGGAACCATCCCCATTCGCGGGAATCCTTGAAGACGAGACGATTCTTGAAGATAATCTTCTTCACGCCATCGATGAAGGCCTGACGGCGAGGCAGGAAGCGGATCTTGACATGGCCGTTGTCGGTGTCCAGATTGTAGGTATGGAAACCGCCGTACTCCTGCGTCTTGTCGTTCGAGAAGGAGATGAACGATTTGTCAGTCTTGTTTTTCTTCCAGGTACCCAGCGAATGAAGGACATCGTCGGTGGTGACCACAAAGACCTCGCCTTCGATAAGCGTCTGCTGCACTTCGCTGCTGTACCATAGCATATTCCATGTGCTTTTGTCGAAGTCGATGATCATGTCGCAGCAGACACGCATCTCGAACTCGTAGTAGAACTGGTCCTTTTCGCCGTCGAAGCGTTTCCTCGTCACGAACCAGTCGAGGTGATTGGAGTCGTAGTTCTTGCCGTCATAGGTGAAATAGCGCTTTTCGTTGCGGAAGGTGTAGCTTCCTCCACCGCCTCCTTCTTCCCCCTTTTTTTCGTATTCCCATCCGGCAAAAGCTGATGACAGGCCCGCCGCAAACAGAGCAAGCGACAGGACGAATCGCAAGAAAAATTGTTTAGGTTTCATATACATAGGATAATTGGTTTAGTTACTGATTCTCCGATAATTTCAATGGAGCAATGACAAATTCACCTTCGTTCAGCTTGGCCGAGGCCGTACCGGAATACGCTTTGCCATAAGGGGTAGTCACTTCGAACGTGAAACTGCGTTTGCCGGTGGGCAACAGGGCCACATAGACTTCGGTTTTCCCCGAAGCATTGAGAGAGAGTTTGCCCGAACCGGGGACACCCTGGGCGACAACCGATTCCTGCGTATTGCTTTGCGAAACGACAATCGATGCCGACTGGGGATAAGTGCCCGCGTCAAAGCCGGAACCATTCTTCGTATAGGAAATGGTGAGCGTCTGGACAGACAGCGGCGTTCCCTCTTCATCGGCAAATGCAAACCTGCAGATGGTGAGCAGGGGCTTCATGCTGATGAGTGCACTGGCAATATTATCCTCTCCAACGGCTACGGAGGTTACTCCGCAAATCAGGTGATAGCGCTGCGCAATGGTCTCGAGCGTACCGTCCTGACCAGTGAGCGGCAGGGTATATTCGGCACAGTTATCGCCATTCTCGAACGTATTCTTCGGATAGACTACAGCAATATAATCCCCGTTCTTGCACGTTAGCGAACCCGTAAATCGTGATTTTTGGGCGGTGGATTCAGCCACCAGCTCAACGGTGCTCACGGGGATGTCGGGGGAGGGCGGTATCGTGCTGAGATTGCAGCATCCCATCCGATCGCCTTCGGTCCACGAGGCGCCCAACGTGTTCCCATTGGGCAGCAAGGTGGCTCGAGTGAGGTCGGAAACGGTACGCGTCGATTCGGCATCATCGACCGGAGTGACAGTCAGTTGGCACAGGCGACGGCCATCGTCGCGCACAGCGTCCTCTTCTTCGTTGGAAGAGGAACAACCGGCACAAGCAGCCAACACGACGAGGGCTGACAGTAGGATTCTTGTTTTCATTGAAGGATGTTTTTCGAAGTGATTGATGCTTTTCATTAGATACTGTTCCCGTCAGGATTACTCATCCCAGGGGCTACGATGTGCGGGGGCATTGCTGTCTTCCTCCTGGCAGAAGCCGCCACCCGTGTCGGCTCCATATCCGGGATTCTTGGCCTGTAGTCCATAGCCGCTTGTTGAGATGACAGATATCGGCGTAACGCTGCCGACAATCAGAAGATCTGGACGTTGATATTGCTTTTTCATTGTTTGAACGATATAGATACGATTATTCAATGTGCAAAAATAGCTAATAATTCGATTCTTCCCAATTTTTCGGGGATTTTTTTTGAAAAAACAGGCGCAAGGAGGCCGAAAAGGCGACAAAATGGCGGAATAGGTTCATTTTTTGTCGCGTATGCCTTCGAAAAAACAAAAATCCCCGAGCTCGAACGGCTCGAGGATTAAAGGGAGGTTTGAGGGGTTTGAGAGGGAAAGCACTATGCCTCAGCGACAGGCTGCTGTCGGATGGCGCGGTCGATCTGTACCTTGTAGAAGAGACAGGACGTGAAGAAATAGATGAGCGACTGCGCCCAAAGGGCAAAGTACTCCGTGCTGATGTCCTGAAGCGTGGCTCCCATACTATTCACCGCAACAAATCCCTTCACACCGAAGGTTGAGGGTAAGAGCCATGAGACACCTTTCCAAAAGACAGGAATGGCTTCAGAAGGCCACGAGATGCCCGACAGGAAAAGGAAAGGAAGCGATGTTACCACCACCAAAAGCATCACGTTTTCACGATAGCGCACCAGACACGAGAGGGTAATACCGAAGAATATACAAGAAAGTATATATGGAACAAGCAAACCTAATAATGCCTGCGGAGAACTCAGCAACGGGAAATGGAATAGTTTGGGCAAGATAAGCGTGAGATAAGATGCTACCAAAGCATAAATCATGAAGTAGCAAAGAGCCTTACCCATAACTATACGGAACAGACCTCGATAATGACGGTCGATAGGAATCAGTTCACCATAGCGATTATTCTCTCGACTAGTTCCTGCTGCCAGACCAATGCCCAACAACAAAGTCTGCTGAATGACAAGTATAAGGACTGCGGGAAGCAGGAAACTGCCATATCCACCCGAAGGATTGAAGATTGGCACTTCGTCATATTCAAGCGGACGAACAGTTACCTCATCATCACGATCGGTAAAACCTGAATTACGGGACAATTGTATTTCAGAACCCATCTTTGACGAAACTGTCTGAACGGTTTGGAAGATTGCTTTATAAGTAAGCATCAGACTCATGTCGCAGAACAGACTGACATGGGCTTGATCGCCTCGATTGATATTGGTATCAAAATCGGAAGGGAACAAGAGAACACCTTTGACTTGCTGGTGACCCACCAGATTACGAGCCTCAGTCAGACTCATGCAGTGATAGGCGACCTTGACATCAGGTGAAGCATCGCACAAACGGATGAACTCTCGGCTTTCGGCCGAATGACTGTAGTCAACGACAGCCACAGGCACTTCGCGCACCACCTCGTTGTTGTAGATCCAAGCATAAAGCAAAGGATAAACAAGAGGTGCAAGCACAAAGAAGATGAGCACAGCTTCATCCTTGACGGTCATCTTCATCTCATTGGCCCAGATGATCGCCATGTCGCGGATACCCTCCTGAATGGTCAGCTTTAATTTTTTAAAATTCATTTCTTTATCGAAGTATTCGGAGTGTTCTGAGTTCATGCATAATCGAAATACTTGAGGAACTCAGAGCAACCTGAAATTGACTACGGTATATACTTATAGACCAACATGGCTCTATAAATGTTGCGCATAACGAAGAACGGCAATATCATGAAAACAATGAGCATTGCCCAATATGGCCAAGCATAAAGAAGCGGGAAGCCATTAAAGATATTGATCTGATAGATCATATAGTAATGCCGTAAGGGGAAGATCCATGACAAGAGCTGTAAGGCACCATCCATAGCAAATACAGGGAAGGTGCAGCCCGACATACTGAATCCGAGCATCGCCAACAGACTACACAACGTCATCGACATACGGAGTGAGGGAGCCAAACCGAAAAGGAATATGCCGAAACTTTGTGATGATAAGACTGCGAGAAGTCCGAGTAGAAGGATGGGCCACACACCACCTGGATGCGGGAAATCGAGTACATAGAAAATGTAGAACTCGAAACCATAGAAGACCAGCAGGAAGACGATAGTCTGAGGTATCATCTTGCCGATGACCGCTACAATCGAATTGCCGTCAGCCATACGCATCCATTCATGCGATGTACCAAACTTCAATTCCGTGCCAATGGAATAGGCCGAAATCAAGAACATCATCAGCATCAACAGTCCTGGCGCCATGGAGGTCGAAAGATAGACATTGTAGTTAGACCAAGGATTGCTCACAAGATGTGTGTCCAAGGAAATCGGTTGCAGGAAAGCACGTATCTCATGCTCCGTCTTGCCAATGGCCGATAGTTTCTGCTGCCCTACTCCTGCCGAACCCAATGTTGCAACTGTCTTCAGGTCACGGAATGTAGTAGAACCTGCCATGATAAAGGCACTGTTGTAGTAGAAAGAAATCTTAGGCTGACGCGACAAAGATAATCCACCAGTCGTTCCCTCGGGGATGAAGAGAAAAGCATAGATCTCGCCCCGCTGGATGGCATTTCGGGCATCGTTGACGTTGGCATAATGCCCCACGACGTGCGACGTCTGAAAACTGTCGAGCTTACGGATGAGCTGACGCGACGTAGCCGTATTATCCTGGTCAACTACACCCACAGGCAACTCTACTGCCTGGCCATTACTCAGCACCGATGTCATGAAGAAAATGACGGTGATGGGTATCAGCACCATGCAGAACAAGTAGATGGGATTCTTGAACACCAGGATACGGCATTCGCGTCCAGCAATCTGTATGATTCGCGAGAGTGTATTCATCTTAATCCTTAATGATCAGGCTCATGCCTGGACGAAGACCCTCAAACTTCTCCGTAGGTTTAGCCTTTACTTCGAAAGTCTTGAGGTCATATTGTCCGTTAGCCTTGGTAGCCTTCCATGTGGCAAACGAACCTTCGTCCTTCATATATGTCACCTTCAACTGGAGTTCCTTCTTGAAAGCAGGAATATAAGCAGTCTTTACATCGCCGACCTTCAGGCCATTGAGTTGATCCTCACGAACATTGAAAATGCCCCACATATCATCCATAATCGAGATGGTCATGATGGGAGAACCAAGGCCTACAAGTTCGCCTTCCTTGGGATAGATAGAACTAACCTCACCGGCAACGGTAGCAACCTGTACGGTCTCACGCAATATCGAATTGATGAGATCGACTGCACCCTGAGCGGCCTCAACCTGCTTGCGAGCAGCCTGCTTCTCTTGGCTACGTGCACCATTCTTTGCCATTTCATACTGGCTCTTGGCTGCCTCGACCTGTGCCTGGGTGGCTTTGTATGCTGCAAAGGCTTCGTCACGCTTCTGGGCGCTTACCACTCCTTCATCGAAAAGGTTCTGCACGCGCTTATAGGTCTTCTCGGCAATCTCGCTTGCAGCCTGGGCTGCCTGATACATCTGGAATGCGGCCTGGATGGTCTCGGCACGAGCACCAATCTGCGCCATCTCACTAAGAGCAGCAGCTGCGCCTTCAGTAGCTTGGGCCACCTTCTGTTGAGCAGTTGCCTCAGGCACTTCAAGAATCACGAGCGTATCGCCTACGTTCACATACTGGCCTTCCTCAACACGGATGTCGAGCACACGTCCGGGAAGCTTGCTCGAAACACGGAATTCCGAAACCTCGACCTCACCCTGGATTATGTCCTCGCTCTTACCAAGTGTGAAGAAGCCAATAAGGCCAATCACTACTACAACTGCCAAAAGACCAAAAACGGCCAGCAGGATGTTGTTATGTTCTCTATTTTCTGTCATATTATTAAGTTTTATTTCATTTCTTTTTATTAAAGACCTTTAGGATCCTTTCAGAACTCTTCAGGACCTTTTCAAGCATTTATTGCAGGATGCCCAACGCCTTCTTCAAATTCACCTGAGCGAGTTTGACATCAATCTCAGCATCGATCAGTTGCGACTTGGCGAGCTGCCAGGCTGTCTGTGCAGCCATCACTTCGGTACTCTCCATCACACCCTCTCGGAAACCGACGTTGGCACAACGCAGATTCTCTTCGGCATTGGCAACATTGCGGGTAGCCATCTGCAGACGCTTCTTGGCTTCATCCACCTTGAAACGGCTTTGTTCCACCTGCAGATCAATCTTTTCACGGGCATCGTCGAGTTCCAGACGAGCGATATTAGTAGCCGTCTTGCTGGCACGAACCTTATAGACGCCTTCAAACCAGTTCCAAACGGGAACTTGCACAAGTACACCTACATTCCATACGCCTGCGAACTTCTTTTCGAAGCCATTGAACACATTTGGATTGGAAACGAGATAGCCACCTGTCAAAGCAATATGGGGCAGGAATGCGGCACGGGTAAGGTTGGTACTCTGTTTGCCAAGTTCCACTGCATGTTCCAGCATATTGAGTTCGGGACGATTATCGGGCGAAAGGCCTTCGAGTCCTGCAGTCTCATCAACGAGATTCAACATTTCATTATCCTCGTCGGCAAGAGTAATATCGCTGGTGGCAGGAATACCACAGAGTTGACAGAGCAACATCTTCGACAGGGTAAGGCCATCCTCCACCTGGGTGAGTTGCATATCGGCCTCATTAACTTTGACATCAACCTTCAGACCATCGGCACGAGTTGCAAGACCCTGGTCAATCATCTTGTGGACATCATCGTTAAGTTTCGACACGAGGTCACGATAACTGAGCGCAAGACGCTGCTTCTGCTTCAGGGAAACAACAAGCCAATAGGTCTTGTCAATGTCATAAAGCGTATTCTGCGTCATTCCACGCAAATCATCTGCAGCAATCTTCTCAGCAATATCAGCCATCTTGTTGGCAGCGACAACGGCACCACCCATATAGATAGGCTGACGAGCCATCACGGAGCCCATCCACATGTTACGATTGTCGGTGTGGAATGCATCCACGATGTTTTGTCCGACGGCATCACCCATTTGAGCAAGGCCGGGACCAAGATTCTGGAAGATAGTTCCCAAATCCTGCGCAGTGGTGAGCGAAATAAGGCCATTCTGTGCCAATCCCGTGAGCAAGGTGCTCAGATTGGAACCTAATGACGTGGACACATTGGTACCAAGACTTGAAAAGGAAGCCTTCTGCTCATCACTGAGCAAAGAGATCTGCTTGTTGAAATATTCGTAACCGCCCACAGCATCAATCTTGGGCAGATAATTGGTACGTGCAGCCTTGCGTACATCCTTGGCTACATCTTGCTTGAGACGGGTGGCATTCAACTGATTATTGT
>JAEEUA010000228.1 GCA_016286775.1 Bacteroidales bacterium | reverse complement strand
TTGCTGGAGAGATGCGTGCGTTATTGACCGAATATAATCGAAAACAAAAGATTGCGCTTGATGACATCCTTGACTTTCATCAGCGTTTCGAGCGCATTCATCCTTTTCAGGATGGGAATGGACGTGTAGGGCGACTCATTATGTTCAAGGAATGTCTTGCACATGACATCGTGCCGTTCATCATCACCGATGACTTGAAGATGTTCTATTATCGAGGTCTGAGCAACTGGCCTGCCATCCCAGGTTATCTTCGAGATACCTGTCTTACTGCCCAAGACTTCTATAAGTCGCTGATGGAGTATTTCCGTATCGAGTGAGGGTATCTTTTATGCATGACATTATATATCGTGTTGAAGATCGTCAGGTTCTTCAACACGATTTTTATATTATTACGAGATGATAATGGATCGGGTGAATGTCAGTGTCAAACAATCATACACAAGTGTGTATAATATTTTGACAAACCGCTTTCGGGTAGATGAAAAACCTTGCATAGAGTGGAAAAGAGTTGTATCTTTGCAGTGCAAATATGAAAAAGACGAAAAAAATACGTCAGTGATGTAGTAAAAACGTCTTGGCATTCGTCTAATAGGCGAAAATAAACATTAAAACAAGTTACGATTATGAAAAAATTAGCTCTTTCTGCAATGATGTGCCTCGTGGCCATGACCACAAATGCACAAGTGATTACCTCTGAGATCGTGAACAACGCCTATCAGTCGGTAGCTACCGCAAGTGACAGCAAGTTTGCCTACAACGTGGAGTGTGACGACAATAACTACATCACCACGATGAATGTCTTCAACAAGACTGTGCTCCAGAATGGTGATATCGAGCTGAAGCCCTCGTGCCGTTATGAATACGATTATGCTGCCGATGGGATGTTACTCAGCCGTACAAAGTATGTTTGGCAAAACGAAGGATGGCAGTGTGTTGGACAACTACAATTCACACTCACCGACGATCTTTACACGGTGGAGTATAGTCGTTGGAATCAGAATACGACCAGCTTCGACCCTGCCAGCGAGATGATGACTTACACGCTGATGCCCGATAATACAGCTTTTAACGTCAGCTATTACCACCGCAATCACAATGCAAAATCCTATCGGTTGGCATGGCAGGTATCAGTAACAGGTCAGTCGACTCTCGATTCCTATCTGCTTGCAACAATGTGATGCCAAAGTAATGTTATTATGATGTGATTCGGGCGAAAACTATCCAAAAACTGGTAGTTTTCGCCCGATTTAGTGCTATTTTGGGCGAAAACTATCGAAAAGTGGGAGTTTTCGCCCAAAATGTTTGTTTGTGTCAATATTATCTTGTATCTTTGCACCTGAACAAAACACAACTATTCAGATGGAAAACATTATTGGAAGAGATGTCGAAATTAAAAGATTGACAGCATGTGCCAACAGTCCACGTCCAGAATTTGTTGCCCTCTATGGACGAAGACGTGTCGGCAAAACCTTCTTAATTAATCAGACTTTCAGGAATCAGTTCGCATTCAAGATGACGGGTGTCATAGAAGGGTCGCTGAAAGACCAGTTCACAGCATTCACCGATGCGATGAGTGATTATGGCTTTGCTGTGCCCGAGCAGCCGAAAGACTGGATGGCTGCTTTCATTATGCTGAAGAATGCGTTGAAAACGAAAGTGGCTGATGACGGGCGATGCATAGTATTTATCGATGAGTTGCCGGCAATGGATGCCGAAGGATCCAACGTGGCCAGTGCTGTGGGTTATTTCTGGAACAGTTGGGCCAGTTTGCAGGACAACATCGTTTTTATTATTTGCGGTAGTGCTACCAGTTGGATGATCAGTAACGTCATCGATAGTAAAGGTGGTTTACATGACCGTATTACGCTTGAGTTACCTATCCATCCTTTTACCCTCAAGGAAACCGAAGCTTACCTCGAAGACCATCATTTTGTCTGGAATCGACAGATGATACTCCAAGCCTATATGGTGTTTGGAGGGATTCCTTATTACTTGAGTTTGCTTGACCATGACGAGAGCTTGGTACAGAATGTCGATCGCTTGTTCTTCAGTGAGGACACACAGATGCGTCGTGAATTCCGCAGGCTTTTCAATACGCTCTACAAGAAACCCGACAAATATATCGACATCATTAAAGCCTTGGGGAAAAGCCGAAGTGGAATGACTCGCGAAGAATTGTCGACGAAACTGAAGTGTCCTAATAATGGACATCTGGGAAAAAGGTTAGACGATCTCGTCTACTGTGACCTGATACGCCGAAATATTGTTCGTGAGAAGGAAATTAAGCGGAATGGTGCCATTTTTCAGCTCAGTGACTTTTTTTGTCTTTTCTATCTCACCTTTATCGATAGGGCAGAGGTGGAAAAACAATATTGGCTTCACCATATCAATACTCCAGAAATCAATACTTGGATGGGGCTTACTTTCGAGCGGGTCTGTTTGGCTCATATACAACAAATCAAACATGCATTACGCATTGATGCCATCTCTACTCTTTCCTACTCCTGGCGAAGCAAAGTATCCTCGCCTGCAGCTCAGATAGATATCATTATTGAAAGGGCAGACAGGATCGTTAACGTCTGTGAGGTGAAGTATAGCTTGGGAGAGTTTAATCTGGATAAAGAGGAATACGATAGAATTTGTAATCGCCGTAATTCCTTCATCCAAGAGACAGGGTTGCGTCACACTCCCTGGCTAACGATGATTACCACCGAGGGAATTGCTAATGGACGATACACCGATATGATTCAGAGTCAAGTTCGATTGGATGACTTGTTTGTTGTTTAGAAATTAAGACAACATGTATGATTCGGGCGAAAACTACCAGTTTTTGGATAGTTTTCGCCCGTTACGTCTTTTTGATGAATAGCTGGCATTTGATTTCTTGTTTTCGCCCTTCCATTGAAAGAATAAGCTCGCCGTGTCTAATTTTTTGACACAATGCTGTATAAATTTTTGACATTCGTACTTCGTGGTGATAATAGCTCTTGGTGGATTAGTTTTTTTGGTGTATCTTTGCTTCATTAATAATGCAATTCTGAAATAGAATAATGAAAAGTTATTTGAAGTTTTTGAGCCGTCATCGGCTGTTTACCATCATCAATATCGTTGGGCTTTGCCTGTCGATGGCATTCCTGTTGCTCTTGGGCGACTTGATTTATCGCCAGACGTCGGTCGAGGATTACCAGACACGCGGCGATCGCACTTATGTTCTGGGTAACGAGCGCTTCATGATGTCGAATTTCCGTATTGGTCAGCGCCTGCAGGATCGATTCCCCGAGATTGAGGGCTGGTGCTCCATGGCGGGATATAGTGCAACATTCAACCTGCGTGGACAGGATGTCGATACAAAGATGCTCGTGGCAGGTTCCAACTTCTTCGAATTCTTCGACTACCAACTGCTAACGGGTGACAAGCATAAGGTGCTCGAAGCGCCGAACCAGATTGTGGTGAGCCGTGCTCTTGCTCAGCGCTGCTGGCCCGATGAGGAGCCCGTGGGCAAGGAACTTCAACTTGCTTATACCTATGCCGAAGATCCAGACCGACATATGACCTTCACTGTCAGCGGCGTGATGGAAGACTTCGACCGTTCCATCATTCCTTCGGGTTATGAATGTGTGGTCAATGTCGAGAATCTGCGTCACATCCATTACTCGGCCTATATCGAAAGCATGAACAACGCTGCCAGTTGCGTGCTCTTCCTGATGGCACGCGAAGGCAGCGACTTGAAGAGCAAGACCGACGAGATGCGCGACTATCTGAAGTCCTTCTTCTGGATCTATCAGATGGAGGCAGTGAAAGAGGTTACGCTCACACCGCTCTCCACCCTCTACTACGATGCCAAAGGCTGCTCGCTGATGGAGGATGACATCAATCATGGAAGTCGCGATATGGCTCGACTCTATGTGATTGTGGCGCTGCTCGTCCTGGTGTTTGCCCTCTTCAACTACGTCAATCTGAGCGTCTCGCTCACTACCGACCGATCAAAGGAAATGGCCACGCGCCGTCTGTTGGGCTTGTCCCGTCTGCAGGTGTTCTCGAAACTCATTGGCGAAAGCATACTCTT
The DNA here is from genome assembly GCA_016286775.1 of Bacteroidales bacterium. Classification (GTDB taxonomy): domain Bacteria; phylum Bacteroidota; class Bacteroidia; order Bacteroidales; family UBA3663; genus Liminaster. The sequence goes on along the minus strand of JAEEUA010000228.1, from coordinate 950 downwards.
CACGGCTGTCGCTTTCGTCATCGCATATCTGATTGCACTTGCCTTGCAGGACAAGGCCATCGAACTGGCAAACTGTCCCATGGATCTGCTGAAGGATACAGGTGTTGCTGCAATTGTCATCTTTCTGCTTGCCGTCTGTGGTACAGGCATTCTGGCGGGTTTCGTTCCAGCATCGGTGCTCAGTGGCTATCAGCCCATCGACATCGTGCGAGGCACATTCCGCCGTCGTGCACGTCAGCGTTGGAGCCATACGCTCATGGTGCTGCAGGCCGTCTTCGCTGTCGTCCTGCTCACCGTAACGCTCCTGCTTGGCAGCAGTCTTCGTCAACGCATGAGCCAGCCCCTGGGCTATGACATCGAGGGTGTCCTGGAGTCCTGGGGTGGTATCTCCGGCCTCAATCAAAGCCAGCGTCAGACGTTGCGCGACCGTTTGCTGAGCCTTCCAGAAGTAGAGACTGTGGGATATGGATATGGCACGCCTATCGAATTTCTCGAGAACCAGACTGTCTCGTCGGACGAGGGCGCAGTAGTCAGCATTCGCCTACTTATGGGTGACAGTTGTTTCTTCAACATTCTCAATATCCATCCTGAGAAAACCTATAGCGAAAGTGGGATGGGAGTGAACCACCAGTTGCTGAGGCAATTTGGCAAGCGTGACGACGATAAGATAATCACAACGGCCAACGGAACCGTAAACTTTGAAGTGGGAGCCCTTTATCCCGATCTGGTCTATCAGAACGTATTGTCGGAAGAGGAGAATCCGACTCCTTATATTATCTTCCGAACGGATGAATATGTCGATGACAGCCAGGGCTATGTCAATCAGAATTATGGCAGACCGCGTCAGGTGCTCGTCAAGTATCACGGCGACCGCAAGAAGGTCGAGGCCAGGATGAAGAGCCTGATCAGCGAAATGACGGGTCATGAAGGTCTGGAGATACATGCACTCA
>JAEEUA010000227.1 GCA_016286775.1 Bacteroidales bacterium | reverse complement strand
CCCCAATGCCACAGGTTCCCTCACCACCCCAGCCCTCGACATGACGGCCTCGGGCGGACGCTTCACCCTCGTCATCCAAGCTCGCAGCTACAGCGGCAAGCAGCCTGTGCTGACCGTCACAGCAGGTCCATGCAGCGCCAAGCACCGTATCTCGGCCACCACCAAGGAGTATCTCTACGTTTTCCATAGCGGCACGGAGGCTACCCAGGTGACCCTCTCGATCAACAAGGAACGCCTCTACATCGACCAGCTCATCATCCTACGCGGCGATGCTACCGAAGATTATCCCGATGCCACCCTCATCGAAGTAAGTCCAGCCGACACCAACTCCTACGAGGATTTTGAATCAGATTATGCCTTCGAGCGTATCGCCATCGACACCATCTCCGACATCCTTGAAACCAGCTACACCATAAAGGGCCTCGACACCAATCATCGCTATGGATACACGGTCATCGCCTGGAACGGCACAGCGCAGTCGGATGAGTCGAACGAAGTGACGGTGGAACTACTCGGTTCAATGCCAGCTATGGGGATCGAAGAGATTCATCCCGACAAGCTCCCCTTCAACAACGGACAATCCCCCCTCTACAACCTGCAGGGACAAAAAATCAGCTGCCCCAAACCAGGACAGCTGTATATCAGAGAGGGGAAGATTTCAATTGACAATTAACAATCAACAGTTAACAATTAACAATTAATAATTGACAAATAACAGCAAATAATTGATTCTTTTCCCTTATCGAACGATGACCTTCTGAGTGCGACGCGCACCGTCGGCTCCCGTTCCGACCTTCAGATAGATGCCTTGGCGAAGCTTGCCCATCGTGGTAGCAGAGCCGAGGCATTTTCCATCGAGGGTGTAGATACGTTTGTCATCATAAGCAGGTTGCCTATCAGCGCGAACCTCTTCGATGGCACTGAATCCACTGAGCTCACCGAGCTTCACCTTGTCGGCATTCACGATCACACCATTCTTGTTGAGCAGCAGGACGGCAAGCTCGCAGTTCTCGCGAACGAGAATCGAAGCAGGAATGCTATCAAGGATGTAGTCGCAATAGGTGACAGCACCAGCGGTAATCGTTGCATCGTAGATATCTTTGATGCCGTGGTAGGTGCCGTAAATGGCTCGAGCCACATCGGGATAGGTCATCTCCGAGTCGGGCACAGTGCTGGGCAGGTCGGTGAAACGGCCCATACCGGCCACGCCGCTATAGTAATTGCTCTGATAGTAGCCATAGCCTTCGCCATGTACAGCATTTTCAATCAACACGTAGAGCTGGCGGTAGTCGGCACCCGTCTCGTTGCTGGTGAAAAGGGTGCTGGTGTGGGTGGTTATCTGATCAAGCTCGGCATCATATTCTGCAGTGAGCACGATGCCAGCCTTTGGCTTGGCTTCCTGCTTCGCCTGATTGTAATAATAGGGGATGTTTGCCGGATCGCCCGTATATTTCTTCTGACGGTTGACTGTGCAGTGCGGATAACCCGTCATGCCGAGATTGCTGAAGAGTAAATCGAGATAGATGGTAGGATCAAGTTCCATAGCATCGGGCCAGTTGCCGTTTCCACAGTGGACTGCGATGCCGATGTAGTCGTCGGGGTGCTCCTCGCGCATCTGCTCCATGGCCACGATGCCGCGCACGCAGTAGCCGCACCACGTACCCGTGACTTCCTCGGCCACGACCTTCTGGGCAATGAAGCAGACCTTTCCTTCGAGGCTGGTCCTGTCGCCTTCGGCTTCGGCAACCAGGACGAAATCGGTGCGTGTATTACGTTCCACGTGGACCGGCTCGCTGAATTGGAAATTGGCCGTACCTCCCGTTTGCAGATTGCAATCGAAAGTCTCAACCAGTTCCTTGTTGTCACCCAAGGTCAGACGGACGGTAAACGACGAGATGGGCTTTTTGGCCTTCACGGTTCCCGTTACATGGACCTCACCATAACGGGTGATAATGCCATCGGTCAGTTCGCTGGAGAGTTCGATGCAGGCGGGCATGCCAGCAAAGATTTCATCGACAAAGAGCATCGCACGGTCCTTGGTGTTATTGACAAAGGCTATCCAGACAGTCCTGCCCACATAATCCGCAAGGGAGACCTCATGCTCGGTCCACGCTACATTCTCCTTCGAGACGCTGAACACCGGCTCGTTCGTGAAGTCTGCCACACGGTTACCCGTAGTCGAAACCAGAACCTTGTAGCCATCGCGATAGTCGGCGTCGGTAGCACGGGCACGCCAGCTGAGGACAGCCCCGGCATCCTTTACCTCGAAAGGTGTGGTGACCATCCAGTCGTTGCTCGTTCCTGCTTTCTGGTACCATGAGGTCGAAGCTGCAACTGCATTGTTGTCCTCCCCTTCGGTCACACAGATCCAAGGCTTGCCGACGGCAAAACCAAGGTTGGCCATATCGACCGATGGCTCGTTGCCATCCTCGTCGTATAGGGCATAGTCCGAAGGGATGCCTTCGGTGAAATGTTCGGAGAGATAGTTGTTCTGCGCCTGCAGGCCCATGCAGCAGGCCGCAGCGAAGGCAAACGCCGATAAGAGATGTGTCACTGAATAATTCATGTCAATTAACGATAATTCATGTTAAATAATCAAACTATGCCGCAAAATTACACATATTATAGAAAAAAGACAAACGCATCGAGGTAAAAAAGTGAACCTGTCAGCATTTGTCTATATATATTTATCCCCTATTTTCAAAGATTCCGGAGAAAATCGTCCAATTTTTCATCAGGCTTGAGGTTCAGTTTTTTCCGAAGACGATAACGTGCAGTGTTGACCGAATCGGGGGTTACGCTGAGTTGTTGGGCAATCTCCTTGGCCCTCATGCCGATGCTAATATAAGTGCAGAGCCGCAGGTCGTTCTCGGTAAGGTCGGGGTTGATCTCCTTGAGCTTGGCAAAGAATCCCGGGCGAAGCTGCAGGAACTTTTCTTCGGCCTTGCTGCGATCGCCGTCATCCGAGATGCCGCTCTTGACCAGCGCGCCAACCGTCTCCTGCTGCAGCACGCTGCGCAGCTCGCTGTTCTCGGCTTCACGCTGCTTGCGCTTGCGATAATAATGCGTGAGCAGGACGATGGCCAGTACTATGACAAGGACGAGCAGGGCGACAGTACCCCATGTTTGCCGACGTTGCTTGCTGGCCTCCTCGGTAAGCTTTTCAATCAGCTTGTCTTGCTGGCGCTGGATGTCGGCACGTGCCTTCATGCGCAATTCCTGTGTTTCGCCTACAATACGCTGTTGGTTCTCCTGCGCCCGGATGTATTCCTTCAGATAACGCAGTTCCTCGGACTGATTGCCCACCTGTCCGTAGGTTTCGGAGATGATGCGATAGATGGATGCGGCATTATATTTGCTCAGCGACGAACCGCACAGACGCTCCACTTCAGCCAGCGTGGTCAGGGCCTTGGTGTAGTTCTGCGCCTGATAATCGAGCAACGCATCGTTGACGAGCAGAAAGGCACGAAGCAGCTGGTTTTCGGGCTGATAACGCTCGATGGACTGCAGACCGCAGTTGACCCAATGTTTTGCCTGTTCGCTTTGATTCCGCTCGATAGCAATGTTCGCCAAGTTGGTGTAGGCCTGTGCCACGATGGTCACCTCTGTGCTGTCCTCGGCAATCGCCTTGAGATAGAGGTCGGCGGCTTCGTCATCGTCCTCCGAGAGCAGGGCCTTGAAGAAATACACCTTGCCCAGCGGGTATCCAACTGCACGAAAATACGTCTGGCTCTTGTCGATGGCATTCATTGCATCGTCAACCTCATTGATGTCGCGATAGATGAGCGCATACAGATGATAGGCATTGCCCAACGAGATGCTGTCCCCCACCTGCTCCAGACCCGGTATCACCACGTTGGTAAGCAGTTGCCAGGCCTCTGACAGACGATTGGTGCGCTGGTAGTTGCCCGCCAGCTGATAAGCAACACGCAGACGGTCATAGCCTGTGTTGCCGAGCAGATTGAACGCTCTTTCAAGTTTGGAGATGCAGCTATCAGGCTCCATCGTATATTGGTGGCATTTCACCTCCCAATAGAGAAGACGTGCCTGTAGCCTGGGATTCGGATGCTGACCGACGATACTATCGAGCCGAACAATGCAATCGGACTGCCGTTCTCCCAACTGATGATATTGGTCGAGACTGTCGAGGCGTGAGGCAATACTATCGAACGAAGGTACAATGGGCTCAAAAAAATACCGATAGGGCCAAGCCGAACAGCTCAGCTCCACTATCATCCAAAAGATGAACAGCAAAACCGATCTTGAGAAATAGTTTATTATTTCGATTTTTCGCATTATGCCCATTTTTCGGCGGCAAAGATAAGCATTATCTTCCAAAATCGCAAATTTTGGAACGATTTTTTAATTTATCACACAAGTCTTCATGATTCCTTGTCGAAACAGACCCTATATTGTCCAATTTCTCTAATAAACAAGCAAGTCAAGAAGAAAAATGGCTTTCCAACAGCGGATAAAAGCCAATAATCTCTGCGACAGTGCAATTTCCCGTAGCCGCATGTCCTTTAACGTACGCAAGCGGACATGCAATCGTCGCAGTATGCCCTCCAACGTACACGAAAGGACATGCGATTGTCGCGGCATGTCCTTCAACGTACGCAAGAGGATATGTGACCATCGTGGAATGTCCTTCAACGTACGCGAGAGGACATGCAATCATCGCGGCATGTCCCCTAATGTACCATAGAGGACATCCAACTGTAGCGGCATGTCCTCTAACGTTCGTTGGGGGACATGCCGCTATAAATTGACATTCACTATGTTTTTTCGTTCTTTTCGATACTTTTGAAGTATTATATTTTAAATTTGAAGGCGCAGCACAGAGGATGAGGCTGTAATAAGTGTCACCGATGCAGTTTGTGGGGAAAGCATTAGATGGCTTAAAACAAAAAAGAGACCCGAGCTATAGCAACTCGAGTCTCCTGTAAGGTGGCGGCTTCCTACTCTCCCGCTTTCGCAGTACCATCGGCGTTACAAGGTTTAACTTCTCTGTTCGGAATGGTAAGAGGTGGAG
>JAEEUA010000226.1 GCA_016286775.1 Bacteroidales bacterium | reverse complement strand
AAGAAGGATGCCTTCTGGTTCTACAAGGCCAACTGGAATCCCGAACCGATGATCTACATCGCCTCTCGCCGCTTCACCGACCGCACCGAAGCCCGGACCGATGTGCGTGTCTATACCAACCTCAAGGAGGTAACCCTCTACATCAACGGCAAGAAGATCGGCAAGATGAAGCCCGACAGCATCCGTCGCGCACTCTTCAACGGCGTTACGCTCCACCCCGGACAAAACGTGATTCGCGTTGAAGGCAAAAGCGGAAAACAGCTCGTCAGCGACGAGTGCACCTGGAACCTGAAATGACAACACAGACCCCCTCTAATCCCCCTGCTTAGGGGGAAGAACCAAGCCCGAACAAGCAAGGCATCCCCCTAAGCAGGGGGACTGAGGGGGTCTCCTAACCCTTCTTTATTCCTCCCCCATGAAACTCCCCATCCTCCTCACCCTAACCCTCGCATTCCTCGGATGCGAATCCCTCCCCGCCCAACAAGTCTTTGAGGCAAATCCCTCTAACCTCACTACCGTACTTAAGCAGGTGCAGAAGCAGCTGCGCAAACCACAGAAGGAAGATATTGTCATCCAACTGGCTGGTGGCACCTATCTGTTCACCGAACCGCTCGACATTGACCAAAGTTTCAGCGGACGCGACGGGCACACCGTCACCCTCCGTGCTGCCGAAGGCCAAACACCCGTCTTCAGCGGCGGTCGCACAGTGACAGGTTGGCAGCGCGTCAACGGGAATCTTTGGAAAGCGCACCTCGATTGTCCCGTCAAACTGCGCAGTCTCCTCGTCAATGGCCGACGTGCCGTGATGGCAGCAGCTCATAAGCGTTCGCAAGGTGCAGGCATTGAGAGCCGTTTTGAGATTACGGGCGAAGAACCTTGGGCTTTCGGTGCAGGGCAAGGCGTGGATGGCATCAAGCTTGTGGCCGACCCCGAGTTGCATCTCTTCCGCAATCCCGAAGATGTGGAAATCGTGCAGGAAAAGACCTGGACCGAAAAGATTCTTTGTCCCCGCGAGTTCGACAAGTGGGGCGACACCATCATCGTACGTTTCCAGCAGCCGCTTGGCGCCATCCTAAACTCAATGGCATGGGCTGGCAAGATCGACTACAACAAGCTTTTCTATGTACGCAATGCCTACGAACTGCTCGACGAACCTGGCGAGTTTTATTTCGATCGTGCGGCACAAACCCTCTTCTACTTCAGCCGTGGCGAAGATATGACCACTGCCGAAGTCATTGCACCGAGCAGCGAAGGCCTGTTGCGTCTGCATGGCGTTTCGAACGCCCGCCAGCTTGAGAACTTCCGTGTCGAGGGCGTGACCTTTGCCTATGACACCTGGAACCTGATGTCACTCGAAGGCTCGCGTGGCTTCGGTGGCATTCAGAGCCTCGGTCTTGCCTACAAGTACATTCCCGATGGCAACTGGCATCCCACCAAATACAACTCGTGCGACACACCCGAAGGTTGCGTCGATGTCAAGAATGCCCGTGGCGTTCAGATCACAGGCTGTCGTTTCGAGCACCTCGGTTGTGCCTCTGCCATAACGCTGATGAATGATGTGAGCGAGTCGTGTGTCACCGGTTGTTTCTTCAACGACATCTTCGGCAATGCAGTAACCATCGGGCATCCTCAGCATTACGAGATTGGCGATGGCGAAGGTCGTTTTGCACCGGGTGTCGAAGAGCTCTGCCATGACATCAATGTCACCAACAACTACATCCGCAACGTCAGCATCGACTTCCGACAGATCGAAGCCATCATCGGCTTCTTCTGCAACACTGTACACATCGACCACAACGACATCCTCGGTTGTCCCTACGGCGCCATCGCTCTCGGATGGTGGTGGGCCAATGCGAAGATTCCCGAGCCCAAACTTTCGGGTAACAACTCCATCAGCTTCAATCGTCTGGGCCAAAGCCACCAGTTGCTCTCCGATGGCGGCATTGTTTATATGCTCGGCCCTCAGCCCGGTTCGGTAGTCGAAGGAAATTACCTCTTCAAGGGTCCCCGCTGCATCTATCCTGACGACGGTTCGTCGGGCTGGAAGATCCACGACAACGTGATCAATTCCGTCGGCCAACTCTGGTTCCACATCGACTCCGACCGTGACTACGACATCGAAACCTATCACAACTTCGTCAAGGCCAACAATACCGCCAACAGCGGACGCGGCACCACCATCACCGACACGCAGGTGTTCCGCAACGTCGATTTCAACGACGAAGCCAAGGCCATCATGGATGCTTCGGGCATCGAAGACGCTTGGAAACACATCATCCCTGCTGAAGAGCCCGAACTTGTTCGCATCTACCCCGATTTTGACATCAAACGCTGGTAAGGTATCCACAAAAACAGAGACGGGGAGCCGAAAATTTCGGCTCCCCGTCTCATTGTCTAGATAATCTAGATGGTCTAGAAAATCTAGATAACCTAGAAATTCTAGACTCAATAGAACAACCAATCCACAGCATCTTCGCTGCCACCGATGCCCACGTTTCGTGGCTTGACCTGCGACTTGGTGAGACCAAGGACGAGGATATAACCTTCGGGGAGCGTGAGCTTGTGGTGACCTGCCTCAAAACTGTAGGTGTGCACATTGGCCAAAGGAAGGGCAGCAAGCTTGATGGCATTCTGCAGTTGTGGTTCTGCCTGTCCGTATTCGTTGGCCGAAGCATCCGTTTCGAGTTTGGGGGCCTTGGCATAACGGCTCTGGTCGTCGCGGAAGTAGCCCACCAATACCTTCAAGGGTTCCTTGGCTTCAAATTCCAACACGAAACCTTCATCCTCGACCTTCTCCCCTTGCAGCACCTGCTGCACGCGATTGCGTGGCTTCTGCGCTTCGAACGCAAGAGCTGTGAGTCCTTTCAGTTCGTCGGCAATTGCCTCCACCTTGTTGTCAGGCAGGTTGGTGAAAAGCCGTGTGCCTACATCGAGACGAACCTTCTTCTGGGAACTAAGCAACGTGTATTGCGCATCCTTGAGCGGTTCAATCGAGGCGGCAGCCTCAGCAATCTTGCCTGCGGCCTTGTCTTTGAGCAACTGGATATTCGCCTTGAAAGCCTCCAATTCCTTCTCATAATGCGGCAACATCTCGGCCCAAGTCTTGTTCTTGCCGTCATCGCCACCAATGGGAATGCGACGCTGGGCCGTCTGCATCGAATTGGCATAGAGATAATGCCCCTCGGTGAGCGTTACCAGTTGACGCCAGTGCTTGAGACTCTCTTCGAGCAAGGGAACTGCCTGATCGAGATACGCGATACACTCCAATTCGGGCCCTGCCTTCAGCTTGTGGCTCCACTGGTAGTCGAGCACAAGTTTGGCTGCCTGCACCTTATAATACATGAATTGCGAGAATTCGCGATAGCAGGCCATATCATTACGCAAACGCAGGAACTCATCCTTGTTTTTAGTGATTCGTCCCTTGTCAGCTTTTAGGATGGCTGACAATGCGGCATCGCCATGGTCGAGACATTGTTCGACAATGTCGAGGGGAAATTCGCCATTGGGCACATGAGGTGTTTCTGTCCACTCCTTTTCAACCCATTCGATGAGTTTCTCGCCCTCGGGTCCGCAGCTTTCGTAGAAGCCGGGGTAGATGGTGTATTTGTAAGGATTGACTAGCTGGCTCATGAAGAGTCCCAAGAGCAATGTCTCGCGATTGCCCTCGGTGATGCCGAATCGGCGCAGCAATTTCGGTGCAATCTCGCCCGATGCTTCATAGGCCTGACGAATATCATCGGCAACGTCGGTGGTCGTGCCATAGAAATCGGCGATGCGCTGGTCCCAATAGGCGATTTCCTCGGTGCGGTCACGTCCCTGCTTCCAGGCATAGCGTCCCCATTCGGCAAACCATAGCCAGTCGCGGTCGATCTGCATCTCGCGTTTGCCGTCACCGAGGTCGTCGGCGGTATAAGGATGATCCCAATACGATGCCTGCGGGAAAAGATGCAACGCATTGGCTCCATGCACCTGATGCATCGCACCCACGGTCTTCTGCACAAAGTCGGGCGAAGCCCAGCGCCAAGGCTCCAGGTTGGCAAGGATGTGAACGTTCTCGACATGCACCGAGCCGAGTTCCGAAAGGTCCTTGTGAATCTTTGCCCAAGGGCCACGGGGCTGATAGGTGGTCAATGATTCGCCATTATACTTGTGCATCGTGTAGATGTTCTTGTAGATGGGCAAAGCCTGGTCCATCACCGCGCGGCAGTCCACATCGTGGGCACGCAAAATAATCGGAGGTTGCTCCCTTTGGTCGCGTCCGGGAGAAGCATCGTTTCTCCCCAACTGCGCCAATCCGTCCTTCACTCCCGGTATGACAGTATTGATCATCCAGTCGAGTTTGCGATCATTGCCGCTGATGGCCTCACCCAAGGTGATGAGCAGACCCACGTTCGGATAGTCGTGCACAAAGGCAGCTATCGACTTGCGCGTATAGTCGGAGAGCAGCGGGTCGATAGGACGATTGCGATCCTGCGTCTTGATGCCATAATGTTCGGCAAAAGGCTTCGAGACAATAATATTGTAGAACATCTGAATCACGTAGATGCCGCGTTTCTCGGCCTCGGTGGTGAGGAACGAGAAGATCTCGCGGTTCTTCGCAAACGTCGCATCATCGACCTCTACGGCAAAGGGATAGTCTTCGAGCTTCACCAACGAGGCGAAAGGATGGCCATTCCAAAGGTAAAGCGAGTTCATACGGTTCTCGACCATCATATCGAGATATCGCAGCCACATCTCCTTGTCGTAGAACCACGGGAAGTTCTCGGGAGTATATGGATATTCATAGACGGCACGACCTGGCAGGAACTGCGTCTTCTGCACACCGATACAAGGCCCGCGAAGCACCATCTCGGGCGCATCGGCAAAGTCGGCAGGGAACAGGAAGTTTCCCTTCGAGATATAGCTGTCGATGAGTTCGCGGCAACCATAAAGCGTGCCCGTGGCATCGTTGCCGATTACCTGCGTCTCATTGCCCGAAGTCACGATGCGAAAACCTTCCTTGGGCAAGGAATCTGCGGGACTTGCCTGACTCAAGTTGATGACGAGATCTGCAT
>JAEEUA010000225.1 GCA_016286775.1 Bacteroidales bacterium | reverse complement strand
TCCAGACAAATAGGCCTTCTGATGCAGCTAACTTTGGATAGGGACTTAAATTCTACACTCTGGAAAAAAATGTCTTATAAGCCTGCCAGGCATCATGCAGATCCGTGATGTCGAAAGCATCATCGAAGAACGACGCTTGAAAAGCATCCTTGAAGGGTGCCCAGTTGCCACAGATGATGCCGTCGTGTGCGATGATGGGCTGAAAGATGCCGCTATTGTTGTGGGCACGATGCCGATGCTCGGGAGGAAGCACTATTTCGCGACTCTTGTAACCGATGAGGTATTCGTCGTAAGGGGGAATCAGGAGGAATTTGCCCCGTCGGAATCCGTGTGTTCGGCAGTCATCGGTCACGTAGAGCTCGTATCCCTTATGTTTTTCCAGATGAATCGTATCGCCCAGAAGCTCTATTCCCTTTCGGCATTCCCCGATGTTCAATCCCGACCACCAGACAAAGTCTTCGAGCGAAGCCGGTTGTCGGCTCTGGAAATATTTTCGCGTAAGCAGCATCAACGTTTCATCTCGATCCATCTCGACGTGCTTCTTTACCTTGTTGGCTGTGAGCGCATAAGTGGCTTTCATGGGCAAAAGGTCGCCGCTGCACAACGCTCCCGTGATTTCGGCCATACGAATATGGTACGACAGCCGATGGTCGTCCATCGTGATGTCCTTTTCGGCCAAAGCCTGCACGAAATCCTCCTTGGTCACGCTCCTGAGGTCATTGGCTGTACGAAGCAGGATGTCGCGCACATCGTGCACTTCCTCGTCGGGAATGTATATGTTGTTGCTGTGCATCCAACCTTTGATGACAGCCAATGCCTTGGGCGCACACAGTTCAACCAGGGGCCAAAAGTCGTCGGCCGAAACCAGTTGCCAAGTGCCTCGCATCAGGTGCAGACGTAGGATCTGCCCGCTGTCGAAAGCTTTCTTGAAAGCCTTGGCCGAGGGTCGTCGTGTACGCATCGCCACGGCCCAGCGCATCATTCGATACTCCTGGGCCTGCATGGCTCCCATGTGGCTGACTACGCGGACAGGATCGTTGACCTGCGGAGCAGCGAGTTGCTGGTTGAGCAGTCGGATGGTCGAGATTGCCGTCATTTATTCGTAGTGCCTGATCCGTACGTCGATGCCTTCCAACTGGGCAGCAACTCCGCTCAGGTCGGTTTGTCCGTAGTGATAGGGGAACAATACTTTGGGTTTGATCACCTTGGCAGCGTTCACCAGCTGGTCGGGAGTCATCGTGTAGGGCTGGTTACAGGGCAGGAAGGCGATGTCGATGTCGTCAATCGATTCCATTTCGGGAATATCCTCGGTGTCGCCGGCTACGTAGATGCGTGTGCCGTCGATGGTGAGGATGTAGCCGTTGTCGCGGCCTTTCGGATGGAACTGCAAGTGTCCCTCGGTGGTGTTGTAGGCTGGAACGGCTTCCACGGTGAAGTCGTCGGCCAAGGTCAACTTGTCACCATTCACCATGACCTGACCTGCACCGAACATCTCGGCACAACGCGGGTTCATGATCAGTTTGGTGTTTTCGCCAGAAAGAAGTTTGAGGGTAGCTTCATCATAGTGGTCGCCATGCTCGTGGGTCACAAAGATGATGTCAGCCTTGGGCATCTGGGTGAAGTCCACGATACGGTCTCTCAGTTTGCCGACGGGATCGATTTCAATCTCCTTGCCATCGTATTCCAGGCGAATGCTGGCGTGCATCAAGGCGTGGAACTTCAAGGTCTTTCCGCTCTTGGTCTTGAACACATCCACCTCATAGTTCGTGGTCGTTACGGGCATCGAAGCATCCTTCCAGGCGATGATGCCGCCTTTGAGGTTCACGCATTGATAACCGGCGTCAGCAAGTTTGCCGGCAGCATTAGCCGAACGACGACCGCTACGGCAATAGACGGCAATCTTCTTGTCAGTGGGGATGGCAGCCTTCACCATTTCGACAAAGTTGCTCTCATTTTGGTCGATGTTGAGGGCTCCGGCAAGGTGTCCTTCGTTAAATTCGTCGAGAGTACGAACGTCAAGCAATACAACACCTGGCTCCTCAATCAACTCGGAGAAAGCCTTGACATCCGCATTCTCAAAATTCTGTTGTCCACAGCCAGTAGTCAGGCCCAAAGCGGACAATAGGCAAGTAATAAACTTTTTCATGATTATTTATAATTTAATTATATATGGGAGTAAGCGGGAGTTATCGGGAGTTAATGGGAGTTAGCGGACGATACCTTCGCCTGGTAGAATATGGGCGCGAGACACATTGTTCTCTCTCGGTCACGTCCAAGAGAAGTGTCCGATAATTCCGCGACACGAGTCACATACGTCCGTTAACTCCCGCGCGACAGCGCTAACTCCCGCTAACTCCTGTTAACTCCAAAAATATCATATCGTCTCGGCTATTACCTCAATCTCGACCAATGCGCCCTTGGGCAAGGTCTTGACGGCGACGGCCGAACGTGCGGGATAAGGTGTATTGAAAAACTCGGCATACACGCTGTTCATCTCGGCGAAGTCGTTCATATCGGCCATAAATACGGTGGTCTTGATGACGTGGTCCAACGTTGTGCCGGCCTCGTTCAAAATGGCTTTCACGTTGAGCAGCGACTGACGGGTCTGCTCCTTGATGCCACCTTCTACAAAAGCTCCCGTAGCTGGATCAATGGGGATCTGTCCGGAGGTGAAGATGATGTTTCCAACTCGAATAGCCTGGCTGTATGGGCCGATGGCTGCTGGTGCATTTGTTGTGCTGATGACGGTTTTCATATGGTTTTTGGGGGTTGGTGTTATTTATTCGTGATTTCGGTATTCCGAAATACCGAAATGCCGGAAATACTCCGGACTAAAGAATGCACAATGCTATCGCCGCACACGCCTCGGCATCGGCCAAGGCATGGTGATGGTTGAGCAGGTCGTAGCCGCAGGCGGCTGCAACGGTTTGCAGCTGGTGGTTGGGCAACGAACGGCCGAACCAGCGGCGTGAGGCGGTCAAGGTGTCGAAGAATCGATAGTCGGGATAGTCCATCTGATAGACCCGAAAGACGGCGCGCAGACAACCTGCATCGAAGCGGGCATTGTGTGCAACGAAAGGAACCAGAGAACTGTCGGGGAAGATGGCCTCGATGTGCTTCTCGATTTCTTCCCAAACGGTAGGAAAGACGGGCGCATCGTCGGTATCTCTTGCCGAAAGTCCATGTACGCGCTGGCAGAAGTATTGGTAGTAATTGGGCTCTGGTTGGATGAGGCTGTAAAACGAATCTGCCACTTCCCCATCCTTCACGATGACGATGCCGACCGAGCACACGCTGCACGGCTGCTCATTGGCGGTCTCGAAGTCTATGGCTATGAAGTCTCTGAGCATCTCTTAGAGTTTGATTCCGAGCATCTGGAGGATGAGTATGGCATCCTCGTCACCCTCGCTGGCTTCCTGGCGAAGTTCCTTGAGGATGGTCTTGCCGTCCTTCTCATTCTTTACGGCGCGCTTGAACCAATCCTTGGCCTTGGCTTCGTCCTTCTCGACGCCCTTGCCTTTCAGATAGCATTTGCCGAGAGCCAATTGGGCATCGCCATTGTCCTGCTTGGCAGCCTTGGCGAAATACTCAACGGCCTTGTCGATGTCCTTCTCCACACCTTCGCCGTTCTTGTACGATTTGCCCACCTGGTACTGCGCCTTGGCAAATCCCTGTTCTGCCGATTTGAGGTACCATTCAAAGGCGATGGTGTTGCTCTCCTCCACGCCGTTGCCCTTGTCGTAGCAGCGGCCCAGGCGATACTGAGCCTTCTTGTGGCCCTTTTCGGCTGCGGCTTTCAGTTTGGGGAAAGCTGCTTCGTAACGCTTGGCGTCGTAAAGTTCTTTGCCGTCGTTGTAAAGTTTCTCGGCTGATTGTGCGCTCGCTGTGATGCCAATAAGGCACATCAGCAAAAGTGTCATGAGTCGTTTCATCAATTTCAAAATATAATAAGAGTTTATAATTTAGGGTTTTATTCCGAAGACTTCGAAGATAACGAAATATACGAAAAATGATTTAAGAAAGCTTATCAATATCTATTTTCGAACTTTTCGTCTTTTCGAGCTTTTTCGAAATTACTTACATCTTGGTTTTATTCCGAAAACTACGAAAATAACGAAATATACGAAAAATGATTTAGGAAAGCTTATCAATATCTATTTTCGAACTTTTCGTCTTTTCGTTTTTTTCGGAATTACCCCATTTTATTTTCCATGTGCAGTAGTAGTTACCGCCTTGACGTTAGGGATATTTTCAAGTGGCGAAGGGATGGAGCAGTCGGCGCTGACCATCAGGTAGCCGCGAGGACCATCGGCGATGATCTGGCGGGTCATCTCGGCAATCACCTCAGGCGCAGCCTTGCCAATCTCGGCCTTGCGGTTGAATCCTCCGACCACAGGGCGATTGAACAGCTTGTAGGAATCAACCGTAGTGAGCGGTTTGCCATCGATGTTCAAAGGAAGGTTGATCAGCTTGCCCGGGTATTCCAGATAGCGGGTCAGGTCGTCCATCTCGCCTTCCCAGTCGCAGATATGCAGGATGGTGAACTTTGTATCCTTGGCGGCCTCGTTCATAACTGTCAAGTCGTAGGGCTTGATGTAGGTCTCGAAGAATCCACCGGGCACGTTGAGTTCGTAGAATTTCTTCTCTCCTCCTTGGGTAGCGCAGAAGAAGGACTCCACACCCGCAGCCTTGCATTCACGAATTAGCCAAAGGATGGCAGCGGTGTAGTTGTCGAGCATGCGCTTGTAAGCCTCTGGACGTTCTACAGCATATTTGCACACGCCTTCATAGCCAAAAGCCTGGAGCGCCACCTGATGCGTACTCAGAATGGTGGGCATCACATAAACTTCGTTGCCCTTCTTGGCGAGGATATCCTTGATGACATCCAGCACGGGCTGATAGTGGTCCTCAGGAACAAGTGGAGACTCCATCGTCAAATCCTCGATGCGAGGCATGGGCTTCTCGGTCTGCACCTTCAAGATGTCGCATCCACCTTGCTCATACAAGCTCAGATGAGCCTCGACAGCCCCCTCTCCCAACTTCTGGTCTTTGCCGACATGGCCCCAGAGGAGCAC
>JAEEUA010000224.1 GCA_016286775.1 Bacteroidales bacterium | reverse complement strand
AGGCTCCCAAGAGCGTGTATTTGCAAGTTGAACTTAACAGAACTCTCAATTTTGAAAAATATTCAACTTTTTAAATAAATATTCAACGAGAAACCTTGGCCGTGTCCTAGATTTCTGTGTGCCCTTTCCGGACCCGCATCCGTGTTATCCGCGCTGAGTGCGGCGAAGAAACGCACTCAGCCTCCTCTTCGACCCACTGATATCCGTTTAATCTTGGTTATCCGTGATCTGCTAATCTATTTTTGTTTTTCAGTAAAAAAGTTTTATTTTAGGTGAAAATGGCCGCGTCTCTCGCTTCAATAGCGGAGACTTGGCCGGAAAATGTGCTGACTTCAATAGTCAGCAGAAAATCGCACTGCGTGCGGAAAATAATTGCTTGTCCGTATTTTGATATACTTGGGGCCGGACGGATTTTCTGCACGAAGTGCAATTTTTTGCTGCCATTGAGGCAGCACATTTTCCGGCAGAAATGACCAGGCCATTGGGCCGAGGTCATCTGCCATTTTCACCTTACCTTAAACTTGCCTTCTCAACACCCATTCGTAGATTCGAGTGATTCGTGTTCTTAAAAAAATAATTCATGAAAATTCGTGGCTAATTCATGGTAATTCGTGTTAAAAAGAAAATCTTTCTGTGAGTTCGGTGAGTGTGCCTTTATCCGGACCTGCATCCGTTTTATCCGCGCTGAGTGCGGCGAAGAAACGCACTCAGCCTCCTCTTCGACCCACTGATATCCGTTTAATCTTGGTTATCCGTGATCTGCTAATCTATTTTTGTTTTTCAGTAAAAAAGTTTTATTTTAGGTGAAAATGGCTGCGTCTCTCGCTTCAATAGCGGAGACTTGGCCGGAAAATGTGCTGACTTCAATAGTCAGCAGAAAATCGCACTGCGTGCGGAAAATAATTGTTCGTCCCTTTCCTCTCTACGGATTCACCAGATTTAACGGATTTTTGTTTGACCAAGCAGATAATCTGTGTAATCTGTTCAATCCGTAGCGTTATAGAAATATGTTTGGGGCCGGAGGATTTTCTGCACGAAGTGCAATTTTTTGCAGGTATTGGACCTGCACATTTTCCGGCAGAAACAACCAGGCCATTGGGCCGAGGTTGTCTGCCATTTTCACCTAAAATAAAAAATATAACAACTACTATAATTCATGAATAATTCGTGATCAATTGCATGATAATTCGTGTTAAAAGAAAACAGCCGCGTCCCGCTATTGAGCGAGAGACGCGGCCATTTTTTACCTTCTTGTTAATCTTATAGAGCAGCCTCCGAGAAGTAATGATTTCGAATCGGTTTGACAACCGGATTGCCCGCAAGGGCAACTTCCTGCTGCAGACGTATATCCTGCGACGAGGCGCCCACCTTGATGACGAACTTGCCAGGCTCGATGTTCCATTGGCGAACGCCATTATTGGTGTAATAACCGAACTGGTCGGTGTAGAGCGTTACCTTCACCGTCTTGGTCTCACCAGGCTGGAGGGAAACGCGTGCGAAGCCCTGCAGCTGCTGGGGCCGGATGTGCTGGTCCTCGCTCGTCGGCGAGAGATAGATCTGCGCAATCTCGTCGGCAGCCACCTTGCCCGTATTCTTCACCTCAAACGACAGGCTGACAGTCTCAGCCGTGGTATTAACCTCGGCATCAGCCTGCAGGTTCTGGTATTCGAAGGTGGTGTAGCTCAAACCATAGCCGAAGGGCCACTGCACGCGTGCATCCAGCTCGGCAGTATAGTTGTAGCAGATAGGCTCATAGACTTCCGTATTCGGATAACTAACCGACAACTTGGCCGAAGGAGAAACTTTTCCATAGAGGATATCAGCCACGGCACGACCGCCCTCCTCGCCCGGATACCAGGCCTGGATGACAGCTGCACAACGCTCAGCCAGGCCCGAAACCACTTGTGCACGTCCGCCGAAGATGACGAGTACCACCGGCTTGCCTGTCTTCAGCATTTCGTCCACAAACTGTTCCTGCTTGCCGGGCAGACGCAGACCTTCGCGGTCGCGGTTCTCGCCACAAAGCATCACGTTCTCACCAACGGCAGCCACGATGACATCGGCCTGCTTCGCCAAACGGAGGGCAGCCGCCTTGTCGGCCTTCTCGCCCGAGTTCACCTTGCGGTGCAGGATCTCATACTCCCAGGCGCGTTCGTCACCGAGTTCGGAGTATTTGGTCTCAATCTCCTCCGTCCAGTCGCAACCACGTTCATACAGGATGTCCATTCCATCGGGGGTGCCAGCCTTCATGCCTTCCAGCAGCGTGACGATGTGCGGATGGTCGAGGTCCTCCTCCACCTTCTTCCAGAAATACGACATAGCCGGGAAGGAATAGTCGCCCAGCATGGCCCACATCGAATTAGCATTGGGACCCGTCAGCAGAACCTTCTTCTTTCCGCCCTGCAAGGGCAGCACGCCGTTGTTCTCGAGCAGCACTACCGATTGCGTGGCAATGTCGTAGGATGTCTGACGTTCCTCGGGCGAATCAAGTACAATCTGTTCATAAGGCTCATAGAGGTATGACGATTGCCGCATAAGTTTGAATGTCTGCCCTTTCAGTACTTCGTTCAAAATGCCTGCACGGAACTTGTAGCGGAGCACGTTCTTGACGGCACGTTCCAGCGTCTCGGGTTTCACCAAACCCTTGTCGATGGCCTCCAGCAGGTACTTGTAGTTGTCACCTCGTGGGAAATCCACATCGTTGCCGCCATTGATGGCCGCAGCCGCCTTCTCGACGGGAGTCTGCAGACCAGGAATCTGGTCGATGGCCGTGTAGTCGCTGACCACCATCCCGTCGAAGCCCACATAGTCGCGGAGGATGTCCTGGAGAATCTCGGAGTTGCAGACGCATTTGGTACCATGCACCTCATGATATCCGGGCATCACCGCCAGGCTGCCAGCCTGACGAATCATCGCCTCGTGAGGCATCAGGATCTCCTCCATCATCTCCTTCTCGTCGGCATCGCCACCTCCGCCATAGCCGAGATAGTGTTTCGAACAGGCTCCTACGCCCCGGGTCAGATCACCCTGCTGCAAGCCCTCGACAAAAGCCACGCCCATCGCAGCCGACAGGTAGCCATCCTCGCCATACGACTCCTCCAGTCGGTTGAAGCTGGGCGTGCGGCACACATCGACCATGGGTGAAAGCGACAGCACGCCACCCATCTTGCGCATCGCAGTGGCCGTCTGGCGCGTCTTCAATTCGGCGAGTTCGGTGTTGAACGAACAGGCCTGACCGATCTGTTGCGGATAGATGGTCGAACCCTTCGTATTCACGCCCGAAAGCACCTCCTCATGACAGAGGGCAGGAATGCCGTTCGGCGTGTTATGCATCAGCCAGTCCTGCACGGCAGCCACGCGGTCGCGCAACACGTTCGGGTCACGGGGCTGCTGCATGGCGAACTGCGAGAAGTGACCAATCCCATAGGGAATCAGCTCGCGGCACTTGGCCGTATCCAGTTGTCCGCTCTCGTCGAAGAGGTCATCCATAAACATGCTCCGCAGCTGGGCGATACGCTCCTGCTGGGGCATCCTCTTGTAGAGGTCATCAATCTGTTGCTCCATAGTAGGTGCGCTGCACCCCACAATAGATAGAGTTGTACACATTGCCAATAGTTTTAGAATCTTCATTTGTCTGAATGATTTGTTGAGTACCTTTTTATCGTCGCAAAGATAGACAAAATAATTGAAATATGGGAAAAAAGACGGCAAAAAACTGCCACTCTGATAAGCAAAAACTACTTATACGATACGAAAAGCCGTTTTTTCCGCAAAATTTCGCACGGTAGAAGTCTATTATTGAACAAAGATCCGTATCTTCGCAAAGAGACACAAGACAAACATTCATCCCACCCATCCCATCAAATGACAATCGAAGAATACATAGTATTGCAAAGTCCCGAAGTACAACCCCTTCTGAGGCAGGTCTGGACATGCATCCGGGAAGCTATTCCCGATGCGGAAGAACGTATCTCCTGGTCGATGCCCACATTCAAGAAGGGGCGCAACATCATCCATTTTGCTGCCGCCAAGAATCATATCGGCATCTACCCCGGGCCGGAAGTTGTCCTTGCCTTCGAGGAGTCGCTCCATGACTACAAGACAAGCAAAGGCACCATTCAGATTCCTTTGGACAAGGAGATACCCAGGGATCTGATTGCCGAAATTGCCAAATACAGCTACAGGTTGGCGACAGAAAAATAGTAGAATCACTATGAGCAAACCCACCAACAAACAAGATTTCATTGCCTCCATCGTGGAGGGGTATTCGAAACTGAACGAACAAATCGACAAGTTGACTCCAAAAGTTGCCGCTGCGCCTTTCAACTTTTCGGCCGACCCCAAGAAATGCGGTGTACGCTGGATGTACGACCGCTGTCTGCGCGACCTCCTGACCCACCTCTACGAATGGCAGGTTCTGATGCGCGAATTCGTGCGGAACATCCGGGAAGGACATCCCAGGGACTACCTCCCCGACGAATACCGAAAGAACTACCACGAGATGGACAGGATGCTCGTGGAAAAGCATCAGGGCACCAGTCTGGAGGAAGCCAAGAGCCTATTGGAACAGACACATCAGGAGATGCTGAGCCTAGTGGAAAGCTTCACCGACGAAGAGTTGTTTGCCAAAGGTGTGTTCAAATGTACCTACACCACCACCATGGCTGCCTACTTCGAAAGCGTAACGACGAGTTCGTATGGCCAGGCTGTAAAGCTATTGAAAGCCCATCTGAAGAATACTCTAAGTATGTAACCAAAATTAACAATCATTAGTTGCGTCTTTTTCTCAACACGAATTATCATGATTTTTTTTAAGTAATTCCGAAAAAAGACGAAAAAACGAAAAGGACGAAAAATAGATTAGCAGATCACGGATAACCACGATTAAACGGAGATCTGTGGGTCGAAGGGGAGGCTGAGTGCGTTTCTTCGCCGCACTCAGCGCGGATAACACGGATGCTCGTCCGGATTAGGGCACACAGATTTCACAGATTTACACAGATTTTTCTCTTTTTAACGTTAATGCCCATTAATTGGCCGTATAATTATTCGTTAATGATGGGTACTACAAATAATTAATGGTTAATTAACGGTTCA
>JAEEUA010000223.1 GCA_016286775.1 Bacteroidales bacterium | reverse complement strand
GACGAGCAAATCTTTTTCATAATGATACTAATTATTTAAATGTTTGTCAGATACCAAAGTAACAATTTACGTATGCCGAGTATTTACTCTTTACGCCATCGGCTTTAGGCATTGCCATCCTGAAATTTGGGGCTATCTTTACATATTTGCCGAGTTTGAACTGTGCACCAAGTATTACTGTAGCTTCGTCTTTTGCAATGTTCCAATCATTCTTCGAGTACAAATCATCGAATCGTGCATATAACGAGACATTCTTGGGAAGATTTACAGAGGCAAAGACTGAATAGCCGTTTTGGTCGGCATTTTCTTGATGTGATGCGTTCATCATATAGTTATATTCTGCTCCGATGGTGAACTTCTCATGCTTATAGCCCATAAATGCAGCCAAGTTCGTGATAGCTTTCTTACCCTTTTCTCCGCTTTCATTAAGACCGCCATACAGACGTATCTGGAAACCCTTTACCGGAGTGAGTGTCACACCTAAGCCATAGTTCAGACCATCTTTTATCTGAATCTTCTTATATCCTTCGCCGTTCACGATAATTGCATCAGCCGAAATCCAGTCAGCAAACTTATAGGCTACAGAGATACCCAAATCGGCACTGCTACCAAACTTGTATTCGTCTTGGAAAGACTTCATGATGTAGCGATAGCCCCAGAACTTTTCTTGAAACTTGAATTGTGTTGTCGAAATAAGTCCGCCGTTTAAAACAAGACGACCGGTTTCCCACGATACCATTGCATGTTTAATATAAGCAATGCGCTGGTAATCGCTTACATCTGACGACTTGCCGATGTCTAATACACCCTTGACAGACAATCCGCTTCCGAGTTTATATTCATACCCCAAGTAGCTTCTGTCTAATTCAAAGCCCCGATTGTCATTCTCAGCTCCAAAACCTGTGTGGAAGTTTCCAAACACTTGCACAATTGCTTTGCCTTTCGGCTCCTTTGTCTGGGTATCCTGCGCCTGCGCAGTGACAGTCTGCGCCTTGGAAAGCGCAACAAATACAAATGTGAGGAACACTACGAGGATGATGTATCTCACCCAATTGACAATCTTGATGATTCTTTCTGCTTTTTCTTTATCCATACTTCTGTGTCAACGAGGAATATGGTTTTGCCCTCCGTTGACGCTGCAAAGATACAGACAGAATGTTACAGACGTATTGCACCGGTAATAAAACAATATTGCAACCTCACAATGTCATGAGATTGCAATTACAGTGAAACGGCATTGTCACGCCGTTGGATTTCATCCTTCGTTTTCTAGCCAAGGCAATAATTAAGTGAGCATATCATTACATTACATATATCGCTTCATTTCTTCTCCCTCAACTCCTGCATACAACTCCAACAGGCTCTTTGCAGGACTTGTCTGAATCTTGGGAATCAGGACTTCTTCGACTTGGAAGAAGCCTACCTCTGCCCTTATGTGTATCTCAATCTTCAAAGGGCGTTCATTCCCCCGCCCTATTTTAACCTTTTCGATAGCGTTTGCAGAATACTTGTGGATATCGCCTTCAGCCGGCTTTGACGGTATTTCTAAAGGAATGCGGGCACGTCCTTTTGTCATATCACAACCGTCTGCAATAAGAATGATACCAGCCTCAACGGAATGGATAGGATGTGTAGCCATGTGTCCGATGATGCCTTCTATTGCGATGGAACGAATGATAGTCCGCCTTAGAATATCACAATCTGCTGGAAGAAGTTGCGACAATACCTTTTCAATAATAGAATAGGATATGATGCCAGAATACAATTCATGTCCTTTCCTTCCTATTGTCATTCCGCTGTCATGAAGAAGCGAAGCAAGCATCACCGCTGCTACACTGTCGGCAAATGTTCCGATGTTTTCCTTTTCCAAACTTGTCTGCATTCCTGCTGTATGTAATATACTCAGCATCTTCAAGGCATTACGACATACAGTCTTCATGTGGACAGGCCCGTGGTCATTCAACCCCAGACGACCTATTGACACCATGTTGGCATAATTTTGTATAGCGGCTATTTCCAGATTATTACGAAGACAATTCCACAGTCTCATAGGCAAGTCATCGCCAGATGTCTGTTCTTTTACAATCTTTGTAACCAAATCGGTTATTTTCTCTTCGACTTGTATTTCTTTTGGTGATTTTGATTCCATACATTCTTTTTTTCTTTATCCATATTACGCCTGAAGTGTGAACCTGACAGTCAGTCCGCCGCCAGGAGTAGGAAGGGCTGCGACGGTGCCTCCGTGGACGGTTACGGCATTCTTGACGATGGCAAGGCCGAGACCCGTGCCGCCGAGTTTTCGGCTGCGTCCCTTATCGACTCGGTAGAAGCGTTCGAAAAGATGTTCCAAATGTTGGGGCTCTACACCTGGACCATTGTCGCTCACGGAGAACTCGTAAAGTTGGCTGTTTTCACGGATCAGGGGCTTACAGGTGATCTCAACGAGAGATGCGTCCGTAGCGTAAGCTATGACATTGTCTATGAGGTTGCGGAAGATGCTATAGATAAGGCTGGCATCAGCGGCTATCATGACTTGCTGGGGCATCGTCAGGCGTGCTGCGATGCCTTTTTGTTGGAGTGCGAGGGCTGTGTCGTCGAGGATGCTGCGAACAATTTGCACCACATCCACCTTCTGGTATTCTTCACGACCAGCGAAGTGATTAGCATCCATCTCGTCAAGCCGAGTCAGTGCACTCATGTCAAGCAGCAGCTTGTTCATACGCTCGCTCTGGGCATAGCAGCGCTCCAGGAAATGCTTCCGCTTATCCTCTGGCATGTCGGGATTTTCGAGGATGCTCTCCAGATAGCCGTGGATGCTCATGGCGGGCGTCTTCAGTTCGTGGGCGGCATTCTGCGTGAGCTGGCGCTTCAGCCGCGCCTTGTCTTCCTCGGCATGCCGCAACTTCCAGTAGAGCATGATGATGGTGTGGCTGATGTCGCCCAACTCGTCATCGGGCAGATGCCGTTCCAGTTCGTGATTCAGTGGTTCGCCATTCTCAGCCTTGATGGCAAACTCGCGCAGATAGCCTATATGTCGGCTGATGCGGCGCGTGCTGATATACAGCACGCTTCCCAGGAGCAGGGTCAAGGCTATGGAGAAATAGATATAGGTATTGTCTGCCCGTAACGATTGCGTCAACTCAGCAGAATAAGGCACGGCGGTGCGCACGATGACGCGCTTGAAGCGTGTGGCGGAGTAGAAATAGGTCTCGTGGGTGGACTGCGACGTGCGCTTGAGGTCGAAGCCATTGCCGTCGCGCAGTGCCTGTCGGATTTCTGTTCGCCCAAGGTGATTGCCCAATGAGTCAGGATGAGGCTCGTTGCTGTCAAGGAGCACCCGCCCCTGCCTGTCGATGACGGAGACGCGGAGCCCCTTCAAAGGATGCAGCCTCACATAACCCAGGAACTGATGCCTGCTGGTGATGCCGTCTTCGCCCAGCACCTGCATGATGTCGTAGTTATACATCTGCAGGCGCGAATGCAGAATATCTATCTTATACTCCTTTTCACGCTGATACTGATAGATGCAAAAGCAAATCGCGAAAAGCAGGAAAACCCCACCGATGCTCAGCAACAGGTTTCGCTGAAAAGAGCTACTTCTCGAAACAGTAACCATAGCCTACACGTGTTTTAATCTGTTTCCCGTAGGGACCCAGTTTTTTGCGCAACCGCGTAATGTTGACATCCACTGTGCGGTCAAGCACGTATGTGTTCTGCGGCCAGCAGTATTTCAGCAAGTCCTCCCGGGAATACACCGTGCCCGGATGCTGAAGCAGGAAGGAGAGTAACTCAAACTCCAACTTCGTACACGGCAGTTCCTGATGGTCAAGGCTTACGGTCTTTGCCTTTAAATCAAGCACAATGCCCTCATAGCAAACCGTCTCAGCCGATGTCCCGTTGCGCATTCCATGCGGATATACCCGCCTGAGCACCGCATTGACCCTTGCCTTCACGGTCCTCATGCTCAGGGGCTTGACAATATAATCATCAGCACCGATATTGAGCCCTTTTACCATGTGATTCTCCCCATCGAGTGCCGTAATGAAGATGATGGGAATCTGCGCAGTGGCAGGATTCTCTTTCATCTTATGCGCCATTTGGAATCCCGACATGTTCTCCATCATCACATCCAGAAGAATCAATGCATATTCCGTCAGATTCAGCGCCAGTGCCTCCTCTGCAGAATTAACGGTATCCACCTCGTATCCTTCTGTCTCAAGATTATATTGGAGTATCTCACAGATGGCTAATTCGTCATCGACAACAAGTATTTTCATAAATGCTCAAAAAGTTGTGAATGAAACTGATAATTATTTGGGTGCAAAGTTACAACTTTTTTCTGAGATGTCGGAATAAAGCGTATTAAATTGTTATGACAATATCCAATGCACACCTCATCCCGTGTTTCACTTTTTGTATTCCTCTTTCGCACCTCAGCCATTCTTGCGTCCCTGTGATGGCTAAAAAAAAGAGCATCATTCAACGTGAGATGATGCTCTTTTTTTCCGCTTTTCACGCTCGAAAAAGGCCGGTTTGGCATGTTTTTTTTGGATGTTTCGCAATAAGTTTTTTCAATTGCAACACAAACATTGCAGCTTTAGCCGTTACTAGCCGCTATTTTGCCCCTTTTTGCCCCTTTTTATCCCTTTTTGCCAGTGAACAAATAATGGCAATCGTGGCTACAAGTGCCTGTAGCCACGATTTGGTGTTCTAAAAAGGGCAAAAATATGGGGGTTTTTAAACGGCGCATTTTTTGGCACATTTTGGCGTTTTTTTTGCTGAAAAATTTGGAAAATTCAAAAATTTTTTGTAACTTTGCAACGTCAAAAGGATAACCTAAATCGAGTCAGTTACCCTCCGACACACATTGTTTCCGATATGCGAAAGAGAAGTTTCAGTCGCAAGATTAATGTGCTTGCGATGACAGCCATCAATGTGCCCATGGCACTGCTTCAGGAGGTCAAGGACGACCGCCTGGAGCAGAGTCTCGTGGCCATGAGCGTTGCCATAAAGTGCTTCAGTCCGAGCAGCACGTACATCTTCGTGAACGAGCGCAAGTTCCGCCGTGACTTCCAGATGGGCTACACGAAATCCATGAA
>JAEEUA010000028.1 GCA_016286775.1 Bacteroidales bacterium | reverse complement strand
TCATTGCCACGTGCTTTCCAGTTCTGGAAGGTCAGGATGAAGGCATAGATGAAATGGATGACAACGAGCAGAGCCAGACCGGCAGTACCAAGGAGCGCGTACCAGTTGGTGCCCAGGAATTCACAGACCTTGTCGTAGTAATGTCCGTCGGCAGGTGTGCCTACCACAACATCATACACGTAAACAAGGTTCATCAGCATGTGGAAGGTGAGGAAGAGCACGAGGCATGCACCAGTGACGCTCATTACCACCTTACGACCGATTGACGAAGATGTTAACCACATAGAAAATAGTTGTTGTTGTTAATAATATTGATTTTTGGTTGTTTTGTTGGCACTATAAGCCCAATATGGAGGGCGTTTATTCATAGTTATCGGTGCAAATATAATTATTTTTCGATGAAAAAACCAATTTCTGTGCCCTAAAATGTGTATTATTGCATAAAAATAGCTATCTTTGCGCTATCAAAATAGCAATTCTTAACAATTATTATAAATAATGAAGATTGGTAATGTCGTATTGCCCGATAGGGCCGTGATGCTGGCACCAATGGAGGATGTCACGGATGTGGGTTTTCGCCTCCAGTGCCGGCACTTCGGTGCCGATATGGTCTATTCGGAATTTGTTTCGGCTGACGCATTGATACGGAGCATTGACAAGACGATGCAGAAACTGAAGGTGCTGGATGAGGAACGCCCTGTCGTAATCCAGATCTATGGACGCGATGTCCCGTCGATGGTCGAGGCTGCCCGTATAGTGGAGCAGGCTCGCCCAGATATCATTGACATCAATTTCGGGTGCCCTGTCAAGCGTGTGGCGGGCAAGGGTGCCGGAGCAGGTATGTTGCGTGATGTGCCCTTGATGCTCGATATAACGAGGGCTGTTGTCGATGCTGTCAAGCTGCCGGTCACTGTCAAGACACGCCTGGGATGGGACTGCGAGCATAAGATCATCACTACCTTGGCTGAACAGCTGCAGGACCAGGGCATACAGGCTTTGGCGATACATGGGCGTACCCGTTCGCAGATGTACACCGGAGAGGCGGATTGGACGCTGATACGAGAAGTAAAGCAGAATCCTCGTATCCATATCCCAATCATCGGCAATGGCGATGTCACGTCGGCTCAGATAGCCAAGCAGCGTTTCGAGGAGACGGGTGTCGATGGCATTCTGGTGGGGCGTGCCACCTTCGGGCGCCCTTGGATCTTCCGCGAAATCAAGCACCTCATCGAGACGGGGGAAGAGTTGCCTCCTATTCCGCTCGACGAATGTGTGATGGCCTTGAAGCATCAGGTCGAAGAGAGTGTGGCACGAATCGACGAGTATCGCGGCATCCTGCACATACGCCGGCATTTGGCAGCAACTCCCATTTTCAAGGGGATCCCGAATTTCAGGGATACACGTATTGCCATGCTTCGAGCCGAAACGGTCGAGGAGCTGTATCGGATTATGGACAAGGCCGTGGAAATGATAAGACAATTAACAATTAATAATTAACAATTGGGAGGTGGGCCAATAAAAAAATCCGAACCGTCATCCCGACGGCTCGAATTCACATTACCTTAAATCTAATACCATGAAAAACACGATGCAAAGATAGGGGATTTCTGCAGATTGTGCAAACGTTTGCGCATTTTTTTGAAATAATCCTAAAAAATCGCCCCGATACGAGGCGATTTGTCATTCGTGAATATCAAGTTCTTGTAATTATCTGCTGAAAAGCCGCGATAATTTTGTTCGTGTAGCCCTTGTCGAAAATGTATGCGACGAGCGTAAGTCCTGCACTTGTTGTAATGTCGGAGGGGAGGATGTTGCTGACAAGGAATTGCTGGTCGATGTATTCCGATAGTTGGACTTGTCCGGTGGCTGCTGCTTCGAGATTAAGATCCCCAAGAAGCCGACCTTCCTGGGGCAGGTTTGCGAAACTTCGCACTACATCGAACTGCCAATCGTCGTCGTATCGTTCTGGATAATAGTTCTTTTGTGCGATGGATGGCACCTTGTCTTGTTTGATGCAGACAACAAGGGTCGGATTCCGATAGATTGAGATGCCGTAGAGATGCGTCTTGACAGAGGCCGTCATGGTATGCGTATCGGCATCGAACAAGATATCTTCGACCTGGATATTTCCATATTGTCTGTCGTGTCGTTCGGATATCATCTGAGCAATGCTGTCCTCATCGAGCGTTGTGCTGAAAGGTTGCCCATTGCGGCAAACAAGGGCAGCGGGGGCATACGTGAGCTCGTCGGGTCCGAAGAAGTTGGCATGAAAATCCGAACCTGCCGTGCGCCAAGCGTCGGCAGGACCATAACCTTCGTGTCGACTGAGCAGAATTATGTCGGGTCCTTTGTCGCCGAGAAGGCGTAGTGCTCGGTCAATGCTGTTCCGCAGATGAGTTTGACCTGCAGGGGCATACCCGTTGGCTTCGCTGGTGAATTCCTCAATCAGCAGGTTGGTGGGCGCTATCGATGGGTCGGGATTACTCTGCCCAAGTTCGTAATAGATAGTCCTGGATGTGAGATGGTCGCACTGGTTGTCCTGCCCATTGGGCTGGCTGATGGCGAGGTGGACGGGGATATCGGGATTGGTTTGATGGAAGACCTTGTTGCGCAAGAAGCTGACGACGAACGGAATTGAGTAGCCAAAGAAGATGTCTTCGCAGTCGTATGTGGTTTCGAGCGTGACGGAGTCAGCTTCCTGTACGGTAATATTGAACCGACGCAGGGGCTCGCTGCCGAGATTGCGAACGATTCCGCGGATGGTGATGGTGTCGTCGTCGCCGTTGATGTCGTACCATCGATGCTCCAGGCACAGGTTCGTCAGCTCTGCGGCCCACTGGTAGTTGCTGCTGAGGCCTGCACGGATGCATATCGGTGCAAGTTGTTCGCTCATATCGCGCCAGTTGCTTCCTGACGAGACGTAGAACGATTCGGGTGTGTTCTTGGTACCACTGGTTGGAATATGGGTTCTGGCACTCTGTGTGTAGCTGTATCCGCAATAGTATGTCATTTCGCCTGTGAGCTCGATGGGTGTGAGCAACTGGATATCGTTCCATCCCTCGGCGAGGGTTTCTGGATTGATGTCAATGCTCGAAAGGTTGTCTGCGTCGGCCAGTTCCTGACGAATCCACACCTTTAGTGACGTGAGGTTCTGGGGAGCAGTGAGCAAGATGCGCAGATAACTGATTGAGCAGAAGGTGAAATCAGCCTGCAGGGCAGGGGTGAGGCCCATGGCGCATGAGATGGTTGCATTGGTGTTGCTGTTGGCGATGCTTCCTGTGTAGCCTTCTTCGTCGCAATAGCCTAAGGTGAGCTGAGCAGAGGCGTTCAGGCAGAAAACAGTCCAAAGTGCAAGCATTGCAAGGCGTTTCAGGGTCTTGTGTCCGTTGTTAGTCGTCATTGCTTGAAGAATTTGTGAGCCTCGGTGGTGCCATCGTCCATCAGCAAAAGAAGGATGTAGACCGAAGTCGGATGGTGGAACATTTTGATTTCACTCACCTCGCCGGGTTGAACGGCAATTCGTTGGCCGGCGGCATTCAGCAGTGTCCATTCTGCCACATGTTCCAATCCGCCTTTGATGTGCAGGTTGTCTCCATCCCAGCTGATCTGGGTCGAAGGCTCGCTGCCGTTCGAGAGGACGTCAAGTCCATCGATGCCACCTTCACGGACACCAAAGAAAGTGAGGGAGAACGGGAAATAGCCCTGGTTGTCATTGAACACCGCGTCAGGCACCAAAAGACGAAAGTCGTAGTCGCCTGCTGGAAGGGCACCCAGGTGGATGATCCGGTTGTCGATCACATCGCCTGGACACCAGTTGCTGAACGATTGCCAGGCTTCTTCGGTCATGGCACTGTTGCCGTAGATGCCGTTTGATTGCGTGTTGTACATGCGGAACGGCTCGCAGGAGGAGCGTCCCGGGCGATAGACCAGTGCCATCCATTCGTTGACCCAGACATAGTGCAGGCGCCGGTTGTATTCCTCTCCACCCGAGTTGGCACCGTGATTGGAGTTGATCATCAGGAACATTGCATCGTTCATCGGTTCGTCAAGGTGCACTTGATAGTGTGCCACCGTGGTGCCTTCCTCATCGCTGTGTCCCTTGCTGTAGGAGTTCAGGTAACGTTCATAGGCGAGAGGAAGGGTGAGCTGGTGTTGGGGGAGGAAGTCAGATCGGGAATCGGATGTTACGATTTCGAGTGTCCCTGCAAACACGTCGTTGCGTCCCGAACAGCCTGCAATCTGCGTATTGGCAGCGTAAGGCACGCCTTCGAGGTGGAATTCCAGCCAAAGGTTCATGGTGTCGCGCAGCTGTTTGTCGTGAAAGAGGGGCGAAAGAAACGATATGTCCCACGAATAGGGGACATCGACTCCCTTGTTCTTGTCCATAAACGGAGTGATGAAGCGTCCGATTTCGATGCGTTGGATGCTTGGGTCGGTGTCGCCGAGCCGTCCGGAGTAGGTGCTGCCGTTGGCATTGAGATGCACGCAATCGTTGTAGGTTAGCGAATCGCGGGACATCAGCACCAGGTCGACCGATCCGATGCGGTCATAGTTGTCGCAGAGTGCGCTGATGGTTACTTCGAGACGAAGCGTATCGCCCATCTGGTCAAGGTCTGTGGCAGGAAGCACGGTCGTAAAACGGGAATTGTTCAGGCGGTAGATTCCTTCGGGAACAGGAGCCAGGCTGTCGCTGACTGTGTAGGCATAGACATCGTAGAAGGTGATGTGATCGTAATAGCAGAACCGCCGTTCCGCATTTGTCAACGCCGTTTGCGCGAGGACAAATAACAGGAAAGCGGCTCTTAGGAGTCTCCGGTTATCAATAGCCATAAGATAAAGTCAATACCTTAAACGTAAAAAACGATGTTGATACAACTATTCAGAAAGAGAGAGTACACATTATATAATATAATACTCAACTTTATTTAATAGGTGGCCCATATATTAAAGGGCGACTTAGCTCACACAAGTGCGAGAGCTGATGATTCTATAGGGCCTTGCACTTCTCGGCGAGCCAACTGCGGTCTGCTTCGTCGAGGTGTGGGGCGATGGTGTCGAAGACGTGCTTGTTATACTCGTTGAGCCACGCCAGCTCGTCCTTGTCAAGCAGGGACTTGACAATGCAGGTGGTGTCGATATAGCAGAGCGTCAAGGTGTCGAGACATTGGAATTCTCCCTGCTCGGACTGGTCGCATGTTGTCGCGTCAGGAGCGTCGGAATTGACATCGAATGGACGGACGAGCACCAGGTTCTCATGCCGGATGCCGTATTTGCCACATAGGTAGATGGCGGGTTCGTTTGAGAAGAGCATTCCGTCGCAAAGTATCTGCGGATTGTGTTCCATGCGTATAGACTCAGGACCTTCGTGAACCCCCAGATAGTGGCCTACACCGTGGGATGTGCCATGTCGATATGTCTTGCCGTCGCGCCACAGGTCGATGCGAGCCAGTGCATCCAACTGGTCGCCACGGGTGCCGCGTGGAAAGACAGCCCGAGCCAACCGGATGTGTCCTTTGAGCACCAGGGTAAAGTCGCGTTTCATTTCTGGGCTCACCTTGCCGATGCCGATGGTGCGGGTGATGTCGGTGGTGCCATCCAGATATTGGCCACCTGTATCGATGAGGAGCAGGCCATCGCCGGTGATGGGAGTGTCGTGTTCCTTCGAAGGCTCGTAATGCGGCATGGCACCGTGTTCGTTCCAGGCAACAATAGCCGGGAAGGATTCCTCGCGGTAGAGAGGTTGTTCGCGTCGGAAGTCGATCAGCTTCTGCACAATGTCCATCTCGGAGAGTGCCCTTTTGGGGCAGGAGGTGTCGTCGCACAGGTTGCAAAAAGCCTTACAGTTCGTTAGAGTATCTTCCAACCAATGGTAGAAACGCGTCAGGGCAATGCCGTCCTTGAGCAGGGCTGATTTGAATCCTTCAATCTCGACCGGGTTCTTGATGCCCTTCATGAGAGGAATGGGATTGGGACTGACCATTTCGCGATAGTCGCTCTGTGCTGCCTCTTCGTAGGGCAGCATGTCGATATGCAGGTTTGCCAGGTACTTTCGTACCTCATCGGTAACCTTTTCCTCGTGTACATAGAGAATCGAGCCCATTCGGTTCAGGAAGAGATAGCTGATGAAGACGGGTGTACAGGCAATGTCTGAGCCGCGGAGATTAAGGATCCACGCAATCTGGTCGAGTGCAGAAAGCCAGAGGCCTTTGCCTCCCTGCTCTTCAACGGCATCGAGCACACGGTTGATGCGGTCGCGTGTCTTCTCACCGCTCAATTCCTCGGGATATAGCTCGATTTTTCCCATCGGCAAAGCCGGACGGTCAGTCCAGAGCATGCTGATCAGGTTGATGTTCACATCCACTTCGCAGCCGAAGAGAATGCGGCAATCGCCACCTGTGCAGTTGGTGTCGTGCTGAGCCTTGTATTTGTCGATCCATTCGGCCGCCGTAGGCACACCGGCCACCTTCATCTTCATTAATTTGAATGGAGTGCCCGCAAGCTGCTGTTCGCCTGAGATGAAGAACCGGCTGTCGGTCCAGAGCAGCGCATCCTCCTGGGTTATCAGAACTGTGGCGACTTCCCCACGGAAGCCACTGAGCCACTCGATCTCCTTCCAGTGGTCGGGGAGATATTCGCTTTCGTGCGGGTCGTTGTTCTCCATCACATACAGGTCGATGCCCTGCTTCTGCATGAGCTCACGCAATCTCTTGACTTTTATCGTCGTTGTTTCCATAACCAATTGACATTTAGACGGTGCAAAAATACGTTACTTTTTTGAAAAAACAAAGAAAAACAGCTTGTTTTTGCATTTTTTCGACAAATTATTTGTGTAATTAGCGGAATTTGTCTATCTTCGCACCCGCTTATCAAAGTGGTAGGCAGCCGATGAACCCAAGGCCATTAGAAATGGAGATGTAAAAAAGGGGGCCGGGCGATTCGGATTATTTAACAACCCGTACTAATATGATTATTGTACCAGTTAAAGAAGGTGAGAACATCGAGAAGTGCCTGAAGAAGTTCAAGCGCAAGTACGAGAAGACCGGAGTCATCAAGGAGCTTCGTCGCCGTCAGCAGTTCAATGAGCCATCGCAGGTTCGTCGCAAGAAGATGGAGCATGCCATCTACGTTCAGCACCTCAAGGAGAATGCCGCTGAGTAATCAGTAACATTCTTGCAATGGCCTGACCAAAGGCCTAAGGAAAAGGGATTGGATTTCATCCGTTGTGATGAGTCCAGTCTCTTTTTTATTTTAAAGCATTTTTCTTGGTTTGATCCTTCGTTCCCCTGCTTTTCACGGCGAAAGGCAGGGGATTATTGCATGGTTTAGCATAAGTAATTTTTTATCAATTGTAAAAATCGTAATATAAAAACGCCAATTTTAGCCAAAATATGTAAATTTGTAACGCCAAAATATTAAAAAATGTTCATTTGTCATTCTTTTAAGATTTATTTTGTCTAAAAAACGCATTATTTAAAAAGTTTTGCTTACCTTTGCGCCCGAAAAATTGTGTTTTTAGGTATATAATGAAAGATTCTATCAAACCCGACTATTTGTTTGAGGTTAGCTGGGAAGTCTGCAACAAGGTGGGTGGCATCTATGCCGTTCTTTCCACCAAGGCAGCTACCCTAAAGAAACAGCT
Source organism: Bacteroidales bacterium (assembly GCA_016286775.1). GTDB lineage: Bacteria > Bacteroidota > Bacteroidia > Bacteroidales > UBA3663 > Liminaster. Next base: position 15,503 of record JAEEUA010000028.1, on the reverse strand, counting down.
TGGTGACAATCTTTTCTTTATCGGACCAGATTTATGGGAACAGCAGGAGTCCCCGTTCTTCGATCCCTCAGCAGCTAGTCCCGAGCTCGACGAATGGGCTCAAAAGGCAAAAGCCGAAAATCTTAAGGTACGTGTTGGCCGTTGGAAGGTTCCTGGCGATCCACAGGTTGTCCTTGTCGATTTCCGTCCATTATATGCAGCAAAGAATGCCTTCTATGGCCAGATGTGGGAGTGGTATGGCGTCAATTCCATGGTTGGTTACGGCGATTATGACGAGGGTTGTACCTTCGCTCATTCTGCTGCATTGGTTATCGAAAGCCTCTTCAAGCATCTTTGTCCACTGCGTAGCAATGCTGTGGCCCATTTTAACGAGTGGACCACGGGTATGGGTGTTCTCTACCTCAAGCATCAGGTTCCTGCCATAGCTACGGTGTTCACGACACATGCCACTTGCGTAGGTCGCAGCATCTGCGGCAACAACAAGCCACTCTACGACTACCTGCAGGGTTACTTCGGCGATCAGATGGCAGATGAGCTCAACATGACGTCGAAGCATTCTGTTGAGAAGCATGCTGCTCAGGAGGCCGATTGTTTTACTACGGTGAGCGACATTACGGCTGCCGAATGTACCCAACTCCTTGAACGTACCCCGCTTGTTACGCCCAATGGCTTCGAGGGTGACTTTGTTCCCAAGGGTACGGCGTTCAGTCGCGAACGGAAGATGAGCCGACAGGCATTCAGTCGTCTTGTCGAATGTCTTACGGGGCATGTCCCGGCCGAAGATGCCATCTTTGTGGGTACAGCTGGTCGCTGCGAGTTCAAGAACAAGGGACTCGACGTCTTCCTCGATTCGATGACACGCCTGCGCGCCAGCAATCCGCAACGCGAAATTGTGGCCTTCATTATGGTTCCCGGTTGGGTGAGCGAGGTGCGTGCCGATGTTCTCGACCGTTATCAGAGCGGTTCTGAATTCCTCACCGGTCTCAGTGATCCTGTCTTTACGCACGCGGTACATAATTACTATGAGGATGCAATCCTCAACCGCATCCACCAGCTGGGATTCCAGAACCAGAAGAACGACAAGGTCAAGGTCATCTATATTCCATCCTACCTCAATGGTGACGATGGATTGCTCAACCGCAGCTATTACCTGCTTTTGGCAGGTCTCGATCTCACGATTTATCCCAGTTACTACGAGCCTTGGGGATATACGCCCATGGAGTCTTGTGCTTTTGGCGTCCCGACCATCACTACCAGCCTTTCAGGCTTTGGCCTGTGGTGTCGCGGCATCGGCAAGGACGATGACATCCTCGATGCAGTAGCTGTGGTTCCGCGCAACGATTCCAACTACGATCAAGTTGTAACCAGCATTGCCAATCTCGTCCTTCGATTTGCCGAAGTGCCTCATGCCGAGGTCAAGGTCATCCGTCAGGAGGCTCGTCGTGTGGCTGCACGTGCTGGCTGGCACAACTTCATCAAGTTCTACAATCAGGCCTTTGACAAGGCGTTGAAGGAGGCTTCTCTCCGCAAAGGACTATAAATAATTAATTAAGGTAAACATTTATATTCATCTTCATTTTTAACAATTAACTTAACCTGTTATGAAAGTACAAGTAAGCAATACCAACGCTCCAGTTTGGCGCGATATTACTGTCAAGTCAAGCCTTCCCGCAGAGCTCGAAGGCATTCATACGGTAGCTCGTAACCTTTGGTGGTCATGGAACTCGGAAGCTCACAAACTCTGGCGTGAGCTCGATTTGGACCTTTGGCGTTCAACGGGTCACAACCCGCTCGCTATGCTCGAGACCATGTCGCTCGATCGTCTCAATGAGATTGTGGCCGACAAGAAGCTCATGAAGAAGGTTGATTCTGTCGTTGCTCATTTCAACGACTACATGGCTCAGCCTGTCAACACCAAGCGTCCTTCTGTGGCCTATTTCTGTATGGAGTATGGCCTGACTGCATGTCTCAAGATCTATTCCGGTGGTCTGGGCATCCTCGCAGGCGACTATGTGAAGGAGGCTTCTGATTCCAACATTGATTTCTGTGCCGTAGGTTTCCTCTATCGTTTCGGCTATTTCACCCAGACACTCTCTGCCGATGGCAGCCAGGAGGCCAATTACGAGCCCCAGAACTTCGCTCAGCTCCCCATTGAGCCTGTGAAGAATGAGGATGGCACTCAGCTCGTTCTCGAAGTGCCATTCCACGACGACATCGTTGTTTATGCCAACGTATGGCAGGTGAATGTCGGTCGCGTGAAGCTCTATCTGCTCGACACCGACATCGACCGCAACTCCGAGTGGGATCGCAGCATCACCCACCAGCTCTATGGCGGCGACTGGGAGAACCGCATCAAGCAGGAATATCTGCTCGGCATCGGCGGCATGATGTTGCTCAACAAGCTTGGCATCAAGAAGGATGTCTATCACTGCAACGAGGGTCATGCTGCCCTCATCGGCGCACAGCGTATGGCTGACCTCATCCAGAACGAAGGCCTTAAATTCAACGAAGCACTCGAGGTGGTACGCAGCTCACAGCTTTACACCTGCCACACTCCAGTGCCTGCAGGCCACGACTACTTCGAGGAGGGTCTTTTCTACAAGTACATGTCGCACTTCGCAGGAAAACTCGGTATCGACTGGGCTGACTTCATGAACATGGGTCGTGAGACTCCAGGCGAGGGCAAGTTCTCCATGTCGGTATTTGCACTCAACACCTGTCAGGAGGCCAACGGCGTATCCGAACTCCACGGCAAGGTGAGCCGCTCTATGTTTGCTCCTGTTTGGAAGGGCTATGCTCCCGAGGAGCTCCATGTCGGCTATGTGACCAATGGCGTACACCTCCCCTCATGGGCTGCCAGCGAGTGGAAGGAATTCTATGAGAAGCTGTTCGGTGCCGGTTACTACGAGACGCAGACAAAGGACGAGATGTGGAAGAAAATCTACGAGGCTGATGACGAGGAGATCTGGAAGATTCGCAAGGGCCTCAAGACCAAGCTCTTCAACTTCATCAAGGAGGAGGTTGCCAACAACCTTCGCAAGAAGCAGGAGAACCCTGCCAAGATTATCCAGGCTGTCAATGCCCTCAATCCCGAGGCTCTCACCATCGGCTTTGCCCGTCGTTTTGCTACCTACAAGCGTGCACACCTGCTCTTCACTGACCTCGACCGTCTGGCCAAGATTGTTAACAATCCCGAGCGTCCCGTTCAGTTCATCTTTGCCGGCAAGGCTCATCCTGCCGACGGTGGTGGCCAGGGTCTGATTCGTCGCATCGTCGAGATTTCGCGTATGCCTCAGTTCGTGGGCAAGGTTGTCTTTGTCGAGAACTATGACATGGATGTTGCCAAGCGCCTCGTTTCTGGCTGTGATATCTGGATGAACACCCCAACCCGTCCTCTGGAGGCATCCGGTACGTCGGGCGAGAAGGCTATCATGAACGGTACCTTGAACCTCTCCGTTCTCGACGGCTGGTGGTACGAGGGTTACAAGGAGGGCGCAGGCTGGGCTCTTACCGACAAGCGCACGTTCCAGAACCAGTCGCTTCAGGATCAGCTCGACGCTGAGACCATCTATACGATGCTCGAGACAGAGATCGTGCCCCTCTACTTCGCCAAGAACCGTAAGGGCTATTCGCCTGACTGGGTAAAGGCCATCAAGGACTGCCTCTTCAAGATTACGCCACACTTCACCATGCGTCGCCAGCTCGACGACTACTACGATCGCTTCTACACCAAGGAGGGCGCTCGTGCTCGCCAGCTTGCTGCCAACGATTACAAGCTCGCCAAGGAGATTGCTGCCTGGAAGGAGCACGTGGCTGAGAATTGGGACAGCATTGAGGTGAAGGAGATTGTTGTGCCTCAGGAGGATCTGGCTCTTGGTTTGACAATTGGCAAATCTTACTCTGCCACTGTCGTTGTCGATGGCAAGGAGATTGCTGCTGACCTCGGCCTTGACCTCGTGATCGCCACTTCGGGCGATGGTGCTGCTCGCAACACTAAGAGCTTCGAGATGGAGGCTGTAAAGCGTGAGGGTACGCTTGTAACCTTCAAGATCGACTTCCCTGTGAAGTATTCTGGTGCCTACAAGATTGGTTTCCGTCTCTTCCCGAAGAACGCCAACCTGCCTCACCGCATGGACTTCGCCTATACCCGCTGGTTCTAAGCTGCAGGATATAGATTCCATCATAAGGCGAGCCGCTGAAGAATTTCCTTCAGCGGCTCGCTGTTTGCCGTAATAACGGTATTTCGTGATATCGGTATTCCGTTATACCGTTATATCGAAATAACGGCATTCCGGAATATCGAATTACGAAACCCTTATTTCCTGCAAAACTCCTTATATCCCAAGAAGAACTCACGGTGGCCTTGGGCTTCTGATTTGGTCATTTGTCCATCTGCAACTTGGCCGATGAGATGAAGCAGTTCGTTTGAGATTTCTTCGAGGGTGGCTCCTTCAGAAATGATGCGACCTGCATTGATGTCCATATCCTCGCTCAGATGTTGGTAGGTGATGGGATTGGAACAAACCTTGATGACTGGAGCGATGGCCGAACCAGCTACTGAGCCGCGTCCTGTGGTGTAGAGCACCAGGTGGCAGCCCGAAGCCATCATCTCAACGATTTCGGCCGTGTCGCTCACGTTGGGGAAGCCCCAGCGTGCCTCGCCGTCGGGGACTACGTCCATCATGTAGAGGCCATTGACTGCAGGGATTTCGCCTGGACGAATCAGTCCTTTAATGGTACGACTGCCGCTCTTCGAATACGAACCTAAAGATTTCTCTTCGATGGTGGTCAGGCCTCCTTCCGCATTGCCTTGCGAAAAGCTGTCGTGACCCATCTTCTTGTAATAGACGTCTGCCTTGTGGATGCAGTCATAGAGTTGCCGTCCCACTTCTTTAGTTGCACCGCGTTCGCGAAGCATAGTCTCGCAGCCTATCAATTCGCCAGGTTCCTCGAAGATGCAGGTACCACCTGCATCGACCAGGTGGTCGAAGGTGCATCCCACGGCAGGATTGGCCGTGATGCCGCTGCAGGCATCTGAGCCGCCGCACACCGTGCCAATGCAAAGGTCCTCCCAATGCAGTTCAACTTTAGGAAAAGCCTGAACTGCAGGTGTCATGGCTTTCACAGCTTCAACACCTTTGCGGATCGAGGAAATTGTGCCGCCCTCCTCCTGAATGACGACAAGCGCACCTGGGCGTCCGCTCTGCTTCACCCTATCAAGCAATTGGTCGCGCAGGAAGTTCTCGCAACCTAATGAGACGATGACCACGCCTCCCACATTGGGGTGCGTGCATAGCTGCTCCATTACAAGTTGCGCGTAGGCATTGGGCGCACAGCCCCCAAAACCAATCAGATGAACAGGCATTTCCCTGGAATCTGTTTGCTGGGCAATCTGTTCGGCTACGTGGTGGGCGCATTCAACAAGGTAGGTCACCACGATGACGTTGCGTATGCCTTTGCGGCCATCGTTACGAAGATATCCTGTCATTTCTCCAAACATAATCGGATTTAAGGTTCTGGACATGGACGTGCTCCCCCGCGGCGATGGCACGAGTGGCGCTGCCGATGGGAAGGCCGTATTTCAGCACCTTCTCGCCTTGGGCGATGGAACGGACTGCCACCTTGTGCCCAAAGGCGATGGCGTTGTGCAGTGTCAACGTTCGGCCATCTGGCAGCGTTATCTGCTGACCGGCTTGAAGGTCGTGAAGCGCTACTGCTACATTGTCGGTGGGATGAAGTAGGATGCAATCGTTCATGGCTAAAAAGGTCAGAAGCCTTCGATGGCTCCGGCATCGACAGGCAGCGTAACACCATTGACGTACTTGCCGGCCTCCGAGCAGAGATATAGGGCGGCATTGCCGATGTCGTCGGGGTCGCCGAAGGTGTGGGTGGGAATGCGGTTCAGAATCTTGTTGCGGCGGGGCTCGTCGGTGTCGATGGCCTTATGGAGCATCGGCGTGTCAATCCAGCCAGGGGCAATGGTGTTCACGCGGATGCCATCGCGGCTGTAGTCGGCGATAAGAGCACGCTGAATGCCCAGTACCGCGCTTTTGGCTGTCGTGTAGGCCACAATCTTCTCCATGCCCATAAAGGCAGACATCGACGAAATGAGGATGATGCAGCCGCGCTGGCGGGGTACCATGCGGCGCAGTACTTCGCGACTCAGCGCAAAGACGCTCAGTACATGCGTGTCGATGACGCCGAGGTACTCCTCGTCGGTTACTTCGAGAGCAGGTTTTTTCAGATGGATGCCCGCACCATTCACGAGGATGTCAATAGGTCCGACATTTTCCTCGATGTCAGCCACGAGGGTAGGCATACCTGCCTTATCGGTGACGTCGAAGGCATGATAGGTACAATTATCGCCCAACTGCTGCTGGGCCTCGCGGAGTTTCTCTTCACGACGGCCTACGATGACAACCTTGGCTCCAGCGCAGACGAAGATGCGCGCGATGCCCAGGCCAAGGCCTGTGCCGCCGCCCGTGATGACGGCCACTTTGCCGTCCAGTTTGAATTGATCTAACATATATTAGGGGGATGAGGGAGGGATATAGCAGCCATGGATGGCTGCGACTGAAACGCGGGGATGAGGAGGTAATGTTTTACATGATGCCGAATTTTGCAAAAGCTTCGACTGTGCTCATTCCGGCACGAATGGCCTGCGCTACCAGTTGTTCGCCACGTGCTTTTTCAATAGCTCCTTCAAAAGCTTCGGTCACGGCTTCGGTAGGCACGATGAGCACACCATCCAGATCACCGAAGACCACATCGCCGGGACAAACTCTTACACCGCTGAATTCGATGGGTGTGCGATAGTCCAACACCTTGCCGCGCGGACCCTGATCCTGCGCATAGCCTCCCATCGAGAAGGTGGGGAAGTTGAGCCGAAGGATTTCGTTGGTGTCGCGCGAATAACCATCGACCACGGCACCGGCCGCTCCGCAATGGATGGCACGCGTGCTCATCAGTCCGCCCCACAGAGCATAGCGGGGTGACGATCCCGAGCAGATATAGACCTCGCCCGGCTGCAGCGAGTCGAGCGCTTCGAACATGATGCCGAAGGGCTTGCGCATGATGGGGTTGTGCGTCTCGTCGCCGAGTTTCTCGTTGAAGACATCGGCTTCGAGCACGGGCATGGCGCGCCCGACGACGACCATGTCCTGACGTACGGGTTTGATTTGGGGAGAGATGAACTGATGCTGATAGCCCATCTTGTCGAGGATGTCACCGACGAGGGCAGGGAAGAGTTCTTTGCGTGCGATGCTGAAGAGTTCGGCATCATCTTTCCAGAGTTTCATGATGGATGTGCGATTAATTTTGGGGCAAATATACATTTTTTTTCGATGTCATGGACGATTTTGGTATAAAAAAGCAGAAAATGAGATTCAAAATTTTGTTTTTCACGAAAAAACTCTATCTTTGCCGCAAATAATTGTTCTCGTTATGCGCCATCACACACATTTTAGCAGCATACTCATCACGTTGCTTTTCTCCGCATTCTGTTGGCCTTCCGCCATGTCGCAAGTATATATCCCTACCATCGACGAAGTGGGACCTTCTGTGATGCCCGACACCATAGCCCCCATCGTTGCCCCCTTCGACATGCCGCAACTCCAACGGCCCACGTTCCCCGACTACCGACTCCCCATCACGAAAATGGGTGCCAAGGAGGGACGCTTTGTGCGCCAACAGATTCAAGCGGCCATTGATGCTACAGCCGAACGGGGCGGCGGCACGGTGGTCATCCCCAAGGGCAACTGGCATACGGGGCGCATCGAACTCCGTTCGAATGTCTGCCTGCACGTCGAGGACGGTGCCAACGTTTATTTCAGTGGCGAGATCAAGGACTATCTCCCTGTGGTATTCACCCGTAGCGCGGGCATCGAAGCCATGTCGATGGGAGCTATGATCTATGCCAACGGACAGCGCAACATCGGCTTGACGGGAACGGGGCACCTTATCGGCCCGGGACGCGACTGCGAGCTCTGGCATCGCAACCCTGAATATGGGTCGTTCGACAGCCGCGTCAATTATGACCTACCGCCCACCGAGCGCATCTACGATGGGCACGATACCACCTGCATCTATCTGCCTACGTTCATTGGTCCCATTAACTGTCAGAACGTGCTCATCGAGGGTGTTGATCTTTCGCAATGTGTCTTCTGGAATATCGTGCCCACTTATTGTGATTCGGTCATCATCCGTGGTACCAAGGTCCATAGTGTCGGTCTCCCCATGGGTGACGGCATGGACATAGAGTCATGCCGCAATGTGCTGATGGAATACAATTTCCTGGAGACGGGCGACGACAACTTTACCATCAAGGCAGGACGCGGCATCGACGGCCTGCGTGTCAACCGCCCCAGCGAGAACCTTGTCATTCGTCGCAACCTCACAGCCATCGGACATGGCGGTGTGACCTGTGGCTCGGAAACGGCAGGCATGATACGCGACGTGTATGTGTGCGACAATGTCTTCGCGGGCACTAACGTGGGCTTCCGCTTCAAGACTCGTCGCCCGCGAGGTGGGGGCGGCGAAAACCTCTATTACGAACGCAACAGGATACGGGCATCGAAGGAAGCCATCAGTTTTGACATGCTTGGTTCGGCCATGTATGTAGGGGGACTTTCTGCCCGTGTGCCGATGGAGGTTGATCGCTTCACCCCAACGTTCCGAAACGTCATCATTCGAGACCTTATCGTCGAGGACGGTTCCTGGTTCCTGCGCGTTGCAGGCATCCCCGAGTCACCGGCACGCAATGTCACCATCGAGCGCGTGAAGGCACGTACTCAACGTCTCATGCAACTCCACGACCTCAATATGCTGACGCTTCGCGATGCTGAACTTGAGGCCGATGAGGATGTCATCGATGTTTCGCAAGTTCGAAACCTTTATTTTGAAAATGTCTCATTCAAGGTTCCCGACGGTAAGATCGATTGGCAGATTGTGCCAGGTGAAAATGAAAATCTTTTTGTCGATGGCAAGAGCATTTCTCCTGTTTTTTGATTGGAAAATGTCAGACCGAGAAAACAATTCGCGTTAACAAACCTATAAATTTCTAACAAAAAAGCAAAAAAATGTGCAATCTATTGCACAGATACGAAAAATCCCTTATCTTTGCATCGTGTTTTCATGGTAATGTTTTTTAATTAGTAATATGTGTGTGTTAAATGGCCGTCGGGATGACAGGCCATTTAATATTTCAAAAGAGAGCGCGGATAACCCCAGATAGGGTTGTCCGCGCTTGTTTTTGCGAATGTGGATGGATTACCAGGGCTTGTGATTCTTTAGGAATGCATCTTTTTCTTCCTTCGAAAAAGTTTCTGCTCCCACTGTAGCTGTGTGTCGCAATATTACTTTCTCGTTATAGGGGATAAACCTGTCATCGCACATGAATTTGTTTTTCTCATCTTGTGTGAGGGGCCTGTAAAAGAAAAGGAAGGCGTTTGTCGATAATCCATAGCTGCGGAACACCACCACGACTGAATCGTCCAGATAGGGCTTGTTCATATGGATGCCACTGCAGTCCAAGTCTTTGAGCAGAGTGCAAATGTTTTGGAGCTCCGAATCCGTGAGCCCTATCGCATCCATAAGTGTATCTATTCTCTGCTTGGGATGAATGAAACTGTCGTAGGTCAATGTGTCCTTTTTGGATGTCACTGAGAATCTCGAGATTTTTCCAAAATCAATATCAAAAGAGATGCTGGTGCTGTCATTTATGGCCTCGTCAACAGATTGAATCAGATCATCGAAGTCCTTGGCATGATTTTCATAATACTCAGCCATGATGTCGGCACTACACTGTTGCTGGGGAAAACGATACCATGTAAAGACCAGAAAGAACAGGATGTTAAAGATTCCCCATCCAACAATAATCCGTTGGAAAACGGTTGAGCATCGTATAGACTTTATAAATATATAGATGGAAAGGATTATAGCCGGTATCGTCAGCCAGAAAAAAGCGAAAGCCAACACTCCTCCAACGAAGGCGTTCATCCAAGATGTCGCTATCAGAGCGGTAATATATAGCAGCGGGATTAAAAAAAGCCATTTCATGATAAAGATGTTTTGAACCTGTTAGCGTGCTTAATGTCGAGAAGTCTGCTGCAAATATATAGATTATTTTCTTTCGGCGCTTTTACATCCAAAGAAAAGCCGTTTTTAACCTGGTAAAGCCAAATAATTCCGCAAGATTGTACTACTTGCGTACACTTAGTGCCATCTCACGGCAAGATTGTACTACTTGCGCACACTTAGTGCCATCTCACGGCAAGATTGTACTACTTGCGCACACTTAGTGCCATCTCACGGCAAGATTGTACTGCTTGCGTACACTTAGTGCCATCTCGTCACAAGATTGTACTGCTTGCGCACACTTAGTGCCATCTCACGGCAAGATGGTACTAAGTGCGCACATTTGATACAATCTCGCCCCTGTATGCCTTTTTAGTCTTCGGGCTGCATCAGAAGTATAGACGAACCAGGTTTATCTCACGACCTTGGTGAATTCTGGCTTCACGTTCTTGTCGTTGGGAGCAGTGACATAGATTTTGGTGGAAGCCTCCTTGTCCTTCTGACCCTTGTTCTTGACGGTGAAGACGTATTCGGTAGCATCGCCAAGTGCACGCGAACCGACGAGGACGGGAATGCCAAGAGGCATCTGATAGTCGCCGCAAGCAGCATTGAAGATGGCGATGTCAGCCTTGGAGACAGGCTTCGACTCGGAGAAGTCGGGAAGCGAAACCTTCTCGCCGGGCACGATGCCGGAGCAAACGAGGAAGCATCCGACCTCGGCCTCAGCCTTATCAACACGGGCGGCTCGTACGCCATAGCCATCGAGAATGGTCGACTCGGGAAGGGCAGCCTTCAGGTTGGCCACACTGGCTTCGATACCTCCACTGCCGAAGGTGCAGAAAGGAACAATCACCTTGCCCTTGAGGTCCACGCCCTTGAGCAGGGCAGCAACAGGAGGAGCATATGTGCCGAACCAGATAGGATAGCCAAGATAGATGGTGTCGTATTTGGCAACATCCTTGGTGAGAGGTGCGAGTTCGGGCACGGTGCCGTTTTTCATCTCCTCCTGGCAGCGGGCGATGGTAGCATTGAAATCGCCGTCGTAGGCGGTGGCCACGTCAAATTTCTCGATGTCTGCTCCAGTCTTGGCAGCGATGAGCTGGGCAACCTTCTCGGTGGAGCCGGCCTGTGAATAATAGAGTACCAGGGAACCAGGAGTGGCGGGTTCCGGTTCGGGAGCGGGGGCCTGCTTCTTGGTGCAGGCGGTGAGAGCAACAAGTGTGCTGAGCATAAGAACTAATTTCTTCATACGGATTGAATTAATTGGGTTTATTTGGTTTTACGGGTACAAAAGTAAAGATTTTTGTTGAAACGACCAATAAATTGGAGGAAAAAATGTTTTTATCCCCGTATTTTTCTTGTTTTTTCGTTTTTTATACTTATATTTGCACGCGCTTTTTGTTTAGTTCTGATTGCATTGCCTACCTTTCAATCGCAGTTTACCTTTTTCCGATATCTGCATATACAAGTGTAAAAACTTTGTAACTATGAGTAGAAAAGAGAAAAAAGGAAAGAAGAGAGGCCTTCTGAGGAAGGTCGTGATGTGCCTGCTGGCTGTGTTGCTTGTTTTGTTTCTTGTGCCGCAGCAGATCCAAAATCCTGTGGAGGGGGCTGATTCGTCAAGCTATAACAGCAAGACGTTCTGGCATCCCTGGGGCAATCATCATCACCATGGCATCGACATCTTTGCCCATCAGGGCACACCGCTTCATCCGGCATGTGCTGGCATTGTGATTTCAACCTTAAGCGCTGATGCTGGAACAGCCGGTGGCAACTGCTTGTCGATACTGGGTACCCATGGACGCATCTATTATTACGCCCACCTCAAGGAGCTGAATACGCATGTTGGAGCATTTGTAACCAAGAGCAGCGTTATCGGTACGGTTGGTAATACGGGCAATGCCTATAAGGGTGGCAAGGGTGCACCCCACTGCCACTTTGCGGTTCTCACCGTTCTCCCTCGTTTCGAGCACTGGGTACCGTCGGATGAGCGAACGATGTGGGATGACAAGTGGAAGATCTTCTTCGTCAATCCGATTGAAGCGCTGGAGGGGAAGCAGTTGTGGTAATATCCTTTAAATATATAGTATGGAAGATAAGTTTAATCTGGAGCGATTTGTCGAGGCGCAGGATACTGAGCCTTTTGGTGATTATCAGCACGCCCTTGCCGAGATGCGAGCAGGGCAGAAACGCGGACACTGGATCTGGTACATCTTTCCGCAGATGCGTGGCTTGGGACATAGTCCCAATTCCTATACGTTCGGCATCAGCGGCCTGGAAGAGGCAAAGGCTTACCTCGCCCATGAAGTGCTGGGTCCGCGCCTGCGTGAGATTACCGGAGCCTTGCTCATGAACCAGGGCATTCCGATAGATGTACTGATGGGATGGGAGGTAGATGCCATGAAGCTTCGGTCGTCGATGACACTGTTCGATGCCGCTTCGCCAAATGATATCTTTGACGAGGTACTCGAAGCCTTCTTCGACGGGAGTCGTTGCAGACGCACCTTGTCGATGTTGTGATCTATTGCATATATATTGAATAATTAACAAACCTGCTGAATAAAATGAAAACCATCCCCATCCTTCTCGGTGGTGTCATGCTCTGGTCGCTGACGGCATGCAACCAGTACACCACCTCTTTCGAATGCCCTCTTGAGCAGGGCATGCTGCGTGTCGAATTCCCAGAGGCGGACATCGTACGTGTTCGTTTGTCGGAGAACAAGGATTTCGAGGACAACAAGACGACCGTTGTGCTTCCCGAGGCACTGAACCACCCGATCAAGGTGAAGCTGGAGGAGCAGGAGGGTATGTTTGTGCTCACTTCCGACAGCCTGGAGGTTCGTGTGAACGGCAAGACCGGTGCCATCCGTTATTATGACCGAAGCGGCAATCTGCTCCTTTCGGAACGTGACGATTTGCCCAAACAGGGCGAGGGTATTGCGCTCGAAAATATTACCTACGACCCGAAGTCGAGCCGCATTGAGAAGACTGCTGATGGCGAGAAGGTGGTGATGGACGTGCTCCAGCGTGATACGGTGGGCACTTCGTGGCGATGGCAGGTGCATTTCGCATTCCCTTCCGGCGAAGCCCTCTACGGATGGGGTTCGCAAATGGAGGACCTGCTCGACCTGAAGGGCCAGAAGCTATGGCTGTGCCAGCACAACCTGAAGGTCCAGGTGCCAGTCATCAATTCGACGGCAGGCTACGGACTGCTCTTCGATGCAGGTTGCGGCATGCGCTTCGACGATACCGACGACCAGGGACTGGTTGAGCTGGAGGCGGCCCAAGGGCTGGACTACTATTTCATGAAGGGTGCGTCGATGGATCGTGTCGTGAACCGTATGCGAACGTTGACCGGGCAGTCGCCGATGATGCCACGCTACCTGTTCGGCTATATCCAGTCGAAGGAACGTTTCCACAGCAGCGCCGAGATCATCGAGACCCTGCGTGAGTTCCGTCGTCGCCGGATTCCCGTCGATATGATGGTGCAGGACTGGAACTACTGGCCCGAGGGATGGGGCATGATGCAGATGGATCGCCGCTATTATCCCGATCCTCAGGCTTTGGCCGACACCGTGCATCAGCTGAATGGCCGACTCATGGTCAGCATCTGGCCCAATCCGCAGGGCAATGCCCAGGAGAAGGACTTTAAGGAGCGTGGCTATATGCTCAACCGTTCGTTTGTCAATGTTTTCGACGAAGAGGCCCGAGCCTACTATTGGACATGGGCCAACCGCGAGTTCTTCCACGATGGAAAGGGCTTCGATGCGTGGTGGTGCGACTGCACTGAACCCACCGATGGCGACTGGAAGCCGATGCCTGAAGGATATGGATGGGAGAGCCATTCCGACCGTTGGAAACTGAACTTGGAAGCACAGAATGCCATCATGGGCGCCGAACGCGCTTCGCTCTATGCTTTGTTTGACGCACGTGGTATCTATGAGAACCAGCGCAAGACCACAGACCGGAAGCGTGTCGTCAACCTGACGCGCTCAAGTTACGCGGGTCAGCAGCGCTATGCTACCATTTCGTGGAATGGCGACACCTACGCTTCGTGGGAATCGTTCCGTCGTCAGATACCGATGGGCCTGAACTTTATGGCCACGGGTATTCCCTATTGGACGGTCGATGCAGGATCGTTCTTTACGTCGTCTGGTTTCCAATGGTTCTGGAAGGGCGAATTCCCCGATGGCTGCAAAGATCCGGCCTATCGCGAATATTATCTGCGTATGTGCCAGTGGGCCGTCTACCTGCCTTTGTTCCGCAGCCATGGCACCGACACGCCGCGTGAGGTGTGGTATTATGGTGAGAAGGGAGAACCCTATTACGATGCCCTTGTCCGTAACATTGAGCGTCGTTACGAGATGCTGCCCTATATCTATTCGCTGTCAGCCAAGGTTTCTTCGGAGAACTATACCATGGCACGTGCATTGGCCTTTGACTTCCCTCGCGATGTTGAGGCCCGTGCGAGCAAGACGGAATATATGTTCGGCCCTGCTATGCTGGTTTGCCCCGTGACGCATCCTTTGAGTGAAACGGCACAACTCGATATCTATCTGCCCGAAGGTGCACAATGGCAGGATGCAGCAGGCCAAGTGCTCGAAGGGGGACAGCATATCCAGCAGACGTTGTCGCTCGACGAGATCCCCGTCTTTGTGCGTCGAGGCAGCATCATCCCCAAGAGCCCGGTTATTCAGTATTCGGACGAATTGCCCGCCCAGACCTTGACCATCGAGGTCATCCCTGGCAAGGATGCCGCCTTCGACCTCTATGAGGACGATGGCATCACCTACGATTGTGAACAGGGCAAATACACAATCATTTCCATCCGCTGGAACGAGCAGGCCCGCAGTTTGACCATTGGAAAGCGTACGGGAGGCTTTGACGGTATGAAGAAGGATCGTCATTTCGTCGTCAAGGTCATCGATGGAACGAATGTGTCCTCCCAGGAGGTCGACTATCAGGGGGAGGCTGTCACAGTAAGCCAATTATGATGAAGCGCCTTTTCCCATTAGTCGCTCTTTTGTCCGTGCTGGTGAGCTGCGGAGGACCAAAAGGTCCGAGTGTGGCCATCCGTATGTCCGACGATGCCAATAGCCGCATGATGTTCGGTGCGGAGCAGTTGCGTAACGAACTCAAGAAGCGGGGATCCAAGCTGGTGGTGGGACAGGATGCAGATCTTGTCATCAACTTGAGTCAGGCGAGTTCGGCAGATTCCTTGCCCAAGGAAGGTTTTCGCATCGTGACTTCGGGCAATGAGACGCAGGTAATCGGCAATGATGCCACGGGCACGCTTTATGGTTGCCGCGAACTCATCGACAGCTATATCTCGAAGGGCAACTTCCTGTTCCCTGCCGACTTTGCCGATGCACCCGAGATGGTGCTTCGCGGGCCTTGTATCGGAGTGCAGAAGACGCAGTTCCTGCCGG
>JAEEUA010000222.1 GCA_016286775.1 Bacteroidales bacterium | reverse complement strand
TGCTCATCCAGTGGCCAGTGCTCATTGCCCTGTTCTACTTCTTCCCGACGTCCATCGAACTGCGTCACCAGCCCTTCCTCTGGGCCGATGACCTTTCGACCTACGATGCCTTCCTGACCTGGGACACCAACATCCCGATCTTCGGCAATCACCTGTCGCTCTTCTGCCTCTTGATGACAGCCGTCAACATCCTCTACACCTGGATCATGCAGAAGCAGACACCTTCGAGCCAGGCCATGCCCGGCATGAAGTGGATGATGTACCTGATGCCGCTGATGTTCCTGTTCTTCCTCAACAACTATTCGGCAGGTCTGTCCTACTACTATTTCCTCTCGACCCTCTTCGGCATCCTCATCACCTACGGCATCCGCTGGTCGATGGACGAGAACAAGATCCTCGAGGAGATGAAGGCCAACCTCAAGAACCCCAAGAAGAGCAAGACCGGCAAGAAGGCTTCGGGCTGGGTAGCCCGCCTGCAGGAGATTCAGCGCGAACAGGAGCGCCAGATGAAGAAGCAGCGCGAGGAACAGCAGCGCAAGCTGAGAAGGTAAGGGGCAAAACGTACAGAAAAAAACGTCAGACCGTTTCGGACGCTCGGCGTCGGGAGCGGTCTGTACTTGCTATTCAATGGAACTGATTAACGGAAACAAGAAGCCAACAATCACATGCATTTGACACCTGCACTTCAGCAAGCCTATACCCGGGAGCGTCTTTCGGCGCGTGAGGCCCAGCGACAGGCCCAGTTCATCGCCTGGGGACCGATGGTGTTCCAGGTGAGCCGACTGATGGTCAAGTTCGGCATCCTGGACCTGCTGCGCGACCACATCGATGGACTGACTCGTGAAGAGATTGTGCGAGCAACGGGATTGTCGGATTATGCCGTGAAGATTCTGACTGAGGCATCCCTGTCGATTGGAATTGTCCTTGTCGATGCAGAAACCGACAAGTTCACGCTTTCGAAGACCGGATACTTCCTGCTGACCGATCCTTCGACGCGTGCCAACCTGGCCTTCAATCACGATGTCAACTACGAGGGGCTCTTTCATCTTGAAGAATCCTTGCTCGAAGGCCGTCCGGCCGGCTTGAAGCATTTCGGCGATTGGCCGACCGTCTATGAAGGTCTCTCGCAGCTACCCCCACAGGTGCAGGACAGCTGGTTTGGCTTCGACCATTTCTATAGTGATGGATCGTTCCCGCAGGCTCTCCAGATTGTCTTCGACCAGATGCAGCCCCGCACTCTGTTGGACGTGGGAGGCAATACGGGACGCTGGGCGCTGCAATGTGTGGCCCATTCCCCCACAGTGGAAGTGACGATTGTGGACCTGCCCCAGCAGCTGGTCCTGATGAAGGAGCAGACCAAAGGTCTATCGGGTGCAGAACGCATCCACGGCTTTGGCATGAACCTGCTGGATCCTTCTGCACAATTCCCTACTGACCAGCATTACGACGTCATCTGGATGTCGCAGTTCCTCGACTGCTTCAGCGGAGAGGAGATTGTGTCCATCCTCAGCCGTGCCTCGAAGATCATGGACAAGGACTGCCGGCTCTGCATCATGGAGACGCTCTGGGACCGTCAGAAGTACGAGACCGCGGCCCTCTGTCTCACCATGACGAGCGTCTATTTCGCCGACATCGCGAATGGCAACAGCAAGATGTACAACACCGAGGACCTGCAGTCCTTCGTTGAGGCTGCCGGTCTGCAGGTCGAGACCATCCACGACAATCTGGGTCTGGGCCATTCGATCTTGGTGTGCCGGGTTAAATTCAATCACGAATTATCGAATTAAAGAATATAAATAACGCTACGGATTCATCAGATTAACCAGATCATCTGGTTGTCCCAATTAAATAAAAACCCGTTAAATCCGTAGAGCAAAAAAACTCAAATTCTCCAATTCTCTTATTCGTGATAAATAAATAAACAATAATTCTTGACGGTGAAGGAACAGCCACAGAACGCGAACCAATGGCAAGGCACTACCGATGGCCTGCCCTGGATGCACAAGGCGCTTGTGAGGGTGCTGGGTGTTGTGCCCGTTGGTGTCATCTATGTCTTCGCGGCCCTCTTTGTTGTCCCTTTCTATATCATCGGCAATCGGCAGGGCTATCGTTCGCAGTATCGTTTCTTTCGTGACCGGTTCGGATTCGGTCCCTTGAAGTCGTTTCGCTACGTCTGGGCCAATCATCTGCGTTTTGCACAGGTCATCATCGACCGCTTTGCCGTCTATGGCGGACGCAAGTTCCGGTTTGTCGTCGAAGGCCTTGAGGAATACAACCAATTGGCAGAAGGCGATTCCGGCTTCGTGCAGGTCTTCAGCCATACGGGAAACTACGAGCTGGCAGGCTACGAACTGCGACAGCCGCGCAAACGTCTTTTCGCCTTGCTCTATCGGGATGGGTCGGAAACCATTATGGAGAACCGGGCGAACGTCTTTGCTCCCAATGGAGTCGAGATGGTCTTTGTCCAGCCGGACTTGAGCCACATCTTCCTACTGAATAACGTGGTCCGGGATGGCGACATCGCTTCGATACCCGGCGATCGGATCTTCGGCTCGAAGAAATACGTTGAGTGCACCTTTCTGGAGAGCGTCTCCCGCTTCCCGATGGGTCCTTTTCAGCTGGCTGTCACCCGGGAGGCTCCCATCGTGGCCATTTTCGTCATGAAGGAAAGCTGGACGCAGTATCGCATCTTTGTGCGTCGATTGGAACTGTCCCCCGAAGAGCAGTCGTTCCACAAGAAAAGACAAACCGCACTGGTTGCCCAGCAGTTTGCTTCGAACCTGGAGGAGATGGTGCGACGCTATCCCGAGCAGTGGTTCAATTACTTTGATTTTTGGAAATACAGCGATACCGAGCGTTGACGCATGGAGTTGAAGGACATTGACATCAGGGAAATCATCCCCCAGCAACCGCCGTTCCGTATGGTGGATCGGCTGCTTTCGTATGACGAGACCGTGTCGGAAGCCACCCTGCTCCTGCGTCCCGACAACATCTTCCTGGACGATACGTTCCAGACAGCTGGAATTGTTGAACACATTGCCCAGACTTGTGCAGCCCGGATTGGCTATTACAACAAGTACATCCTGCATCGCGACATCGTCATCGGCTATATCGGGGCCATTCGACAGCTCGATGTGAAACGCCCTCCTTCCGTGGGGGAAGAACTGCTGACGCGCATCGAGGTGCTGAGCTCCGCCTTCGGCATGACGCTGGTTTCAGCGGTGGTTTCCACCTCACAGGGTGAGCTCATTGCCGACGGAGAAGTAAAGATAGCGCTAAGCGAATCCTAAAAGCATGGTAAGAATAATCGCAGACAACATACAGTCGCCACTCGGAAAGACTACACAGGAAAACCTGCAGGCCGTGCGCGATTATCGCTCCTGCCTCCGTGAACACCGCCTGTGGGAGGTGCCCACGCCTTTTGTGGCTTCGCTTTTCGACGATGGGGAAGGGAAGCGTCCTGCCTACGTGGATCTGGTCGTCGATTCCATCCTGCGTTGCATCGAGGGCTGCCACCTTTCGGGCCGTGTGCTACTGGTACTCAGCTCGACAAAAGGGCAGACCACCGGATCGCAGGGCATTCCGTTCGGTGAATCAACTGACCGTGTTGTCCGCCGTATCTCGCCCTATCTTCCTGAGGCTGTCGAAGTCACGGCCTTCACTGTGAGCAACGCCTGCATCAGTGGCCTTTCGGCACAGATTGTTGCCCAACGTTTGTTGGAGATGGGAGCCTGCGATTATGCCATCGTTTCGGGATGTGATGTCCAGTCGCGTTTCATCGTTGGCGGATTCCAGTCCTTCATGGCCCTGTCGCCTTCGGAATGCCGTCCGTTCGACGAAGATCGCAATGGCCTCAATCTGGGCGAGGCAGCGGCTACTATTTTATTTAAAAGGTGTGCAGCAGAAGAACTCGGCGCAGGCGATTGGGAGGCCCTACCGGGCTTCGTGCGCAATGATGCGTTCCATATTTCGGGACCATCGCGTACGGCAGAGGGCAGCTATCGGGCATTACAGGCAGCCCGACGGGAGTTGTCCGATCCCGTTTGTATCTCGGCCCATGGTACCGCTACGCTCTATAACGACGATATGGAGTCGAAAGCCATCAGTCGTGCCGAGATGAGCGAGTTCCCGATTTCGGCACTGAAGGGCTATTATGGCCATACGATGGGTGCTGCAGGCATCCTCGAGACCATCATTACGATGCACGCCCTTCAAGAGGGCTGGATTCCCGGGACCCGAGGATTCGAGACCCTTGGCACAAGCCGACCTATCTCGGTTGTCGGCCGTCACCGCCAGTTTGAAACCGAAGGGAGGGCCCCTTCCTTCATCAAGCTGATGAGCGGCTTCGGAGGATGCAATGCAGCCATGGGATTCCGGTTATCTCGGGATTTTAAGGGATTTGAAGGGAAATCAAGGGATAGTAAGGGACGAATGTGCCAAGGGGCTGGTGATTGTCTGAAGCCGACGCTTTCGGTGCAAATCACCTCTGAGAGCGTGGTGCTTGATGGGAAGGAACTGCCCATCGAGGGAGCAACGGGCAAGGCGCTGCTTACCGCTCTCTATCGGCAATATTCTGGCGATTATCCGAAATTCTACAAGATGGATATCCTTAGCAAACTTGGATTCATTGCTACGGAACTCCTGCTGAAGAAAGAGGCTTCGAAGGAGTCATTTGACGAGAACCGCGCCATCCTGCTCTTTGGCAAAACGGCTTCCAGCTGGGCCGATCGCTGTTTCGAAGAGACCATTCGGCCCGATAATTACTTCCCGAGTCCTGCCGACTTCGTCTATACACTGCCTAATATCGTCACCGGTGAAATAGCCATTCGCAACGGGCTCCATGGCGAGACGTGCTATTTCGCCCTTTCGGAGCGTGATGAAAGGCTGATGCAGCAGCTTTTGGCGCAGGCATTCATGGATCCTGCGACCACGTCGGCAATCTTCGGTTGGCTCAATGCCGACGATGAAGAGCATTTCGAGGCAGATATAGCCCTTATAACAAAGCAATAAATGAAATTTAGAATACATGGAAGAATTGATTGAAACATTGAAACAGCAGGTCATTGATGCCTTGAACCTCGAGGATCTGACACCTGGCGATATCGACGTTGATGCACCTCTCTTCGGAGAAGGTCTTGGCCTCGACTCCATCGATGCCCTTGA
>JAEEUA010000027.1 GCA_016286775.1 Bacteroidales bacterium | reverse complement strand
TCAAAATATAACCGAGAATGGTCTAAACGTAACATTTTTGTGATTCGACGGGGATTCGAACCCCGGACCGACTGCTTAGAAGGCAGTTGCTCTATCCAGCTGAGCTATCGAACCATCATTTTTGCGGGCGCAAAGATAGGGAATTTCTTTGATATATACAAATTTTTTGGTAAAATATTTTGTTAAAACTGAAAATCACAATCCAAATCCTATCATTTAGAATGTGTTCCTTCCACAACAGACGTGATTTCACACCTTCAGACATACCGACAACTTGCCCAAAAGCCAGGTGAGGAAAATGCAGACTGACGAAAAGGCAACGCACTTGAGGATGCCGAAGGGTTCGGGAATGGCTGATGACCACCCCCAACCGATTGAAAGGGAGATCAGCGGATAAAGCAGATAGGGAATCATGTAACAGGTCAGGGTGGCCGTACCGGCAGGACGGAGGCCATCCAACCATCCGGACAGACCCTTAGCAACCAGTCCATCGAGTGCCACATAAAGTACCAGGTCTATGCTTAACGTATAGAAAATCCAAGGCAGCGTGCCAATGAGCTTGGAGACGTTGAACAATCGATGGAAAAACAGGGCCAGAACGAAACAGCCTACGCCAAGGAGTAACGTAGAAACTGCCTGCCTGGACCACGCGAGGTGTTCGATGTGCTTGAGATAAATGCCCGAAAACAACACCCCACTCATGACCAACAGGTGGCTGGAGGCATTGCCGATGTGAAGCGTCGAAAGGGCAAGTTCCACGATATTCGGTTCGGGCATGGAAAGGATGGGCCGCCCTAAGAATGCGGAATAGAGGGCCGTTTCGGAACAGCACAGACAAACGACAAAGAGCAGAACCCACACAAAAACCTGTGTGATGATCTTCGTGGAAAGCGCATAAACAAGCGAACAGAAGAGATAGGCCCAGCCAATCAAGCCCAGTATTCCCCACCAATAGGGATAGAACGTCCTGCCCTCCGGACTGCGCGACGTGACGAGCAGGAACAATAATATTGCCCAGCCGAGCACCTTCAATCCACTCACCCACCAGGCCGACTGCCCGTACCGGTTGAAAACCAGGAAGAAGGCGAGGGCCATCAGGAGGCAATAGGCATTGCGGTCGTAGCCGATGGACGCATCGATGCCCGATTCGTAGTTACAAATGAAGGCACCCATCAATATGAGGGCGAAGGAACGGGAAAGGATATGGCGAATGACGTCGCCCTCGCTCCTTCCCTTACGCCGCATCGCCGTAATGGCATACGGAATGGAGAGGCCAACGCAGAACAGGAAGGATGGAAAGACGATGTCGGAAAACCCGAGCATATCCTCGCCCCATTTGGCATGCTGCATCCAATGCGGTATGCCAGAAACGGACCAGAAGTCGTTGACCACAAGCATCGTCGCCATGGTGAGTGCGCGAAGCAGGTCGATGGTTACATTACGTTTCTCAAGATATGTCGTCATGGTGTTTCATTCATTCAGCCGATGCCAGATGGTACGGCTCAGGGTAAAGGAATCGTCA
This sequence comes from Bacteroidales bacterium, assembly GCA_016286775.1. GTDB lineage: Bacteria > Bacteroidota > Bacteroidia > Bacteroidales > UBA3663 > Liminaster. The sequence continues at coordinate 21,887 of JAEEUA010000027.1, read as the reverse complement.
TCGTCGTCGGAATCCCAATACATGGCGCCCAGCAATCCCATCTCGATGATGTAGTTACACTTATAAGTGATGGAGCTCTCGTTCTCATGGGCAAGCACCATCCTGCCTGCCTCGTCAACCAGATAGGGAACCCGGGCAACAGAATCCCATTGTTCGGTGTAGAGGCTATCGGTCTTCAACTTGCCGAATGGACGCTGGCCCTTGTAGTCCCTGCTTGGCCTCCCGTAGAACGGCATGCCCATGACGAGCTGCGAAAGGGGGACGCCTGCCGCGAGATGATGGTCGATGGCTTCGGATACGGTGAGTGGTCCAGCTATGTCGGAGCGAAACAAAGCGGAATGATGATGAGGAGGATCGGCCATATCGTAGGTCATCAGATTGACAAAGTTGATGAAGGGCAGGACCTCGCGATAATCGACATAAGTGGTATCGGCATAATCGGCGAAGGTGAGCAACCGATTGGCACCGATGGCCTGACGAAGATCCTGCATCAGCAACGTGAAATTGTGTGTATCGTCGGGAGAAGAAGAGATACCGGCTGCACTCGAAGTGGGATATTCCCAGTCGATGTCAATGCCATCGAGGGAATATTCGTCGATAACTTGCTGGCAGCTGCGGGCGAAAGACCGACGACGCACGGCATCGGATGCCATCTCAGAGAATCTACCACTTCCCCATCCTCCTACACTAAGGAGCACCTGCAGATGCGGATTGGTTTCCTTCAAGGCGACGATGGAACGAAGGCGTTCGGGGTTGTCGATTCGAACGCTATCGAAACTGTCGCCTACATGGCCGAAAGCGTAATTAAGATGTGTGACCAATCGCGGATCAGGCATTCGGTCTCCCCAAGATGTGACGTAACCGACGACAACCTTGTCTGCCGGCTTGGTGCTATCGACCTGCTGTTTTCCTGGCTGATAGCAGGAAGTGAACACGATGGCTGCAAGTATTGAAAAAAGCAATAGCCTCGTCTCTCGCTTCAATAGCGGAGACTTGGCTTCTTTTTTGAAACACGAATTACCACCACGAATTAACCACGAATTTTTCATGAATTATTTTGTTAGCTATGATTGAAAAGATTGCTACAAATATAAAGCTATTTCCTTAGATATCCAAAAACATACTGGTCGAATTGCACAAAATGGATGAATTATACTCCAACTCTAGCAAATTTCATCCTTTTTCCAACAATTATATTCGTGAATCTGGGAAACAGTCGTTTCAAACTATAATAAACGACGACACACAAAATGGTCATCAGAACAGGAGCCAGGAAGTAGCCGAATGCCAGCAGAAGCTGATTGCCGTCGAAGAGACGGCCTATCGCCTTCGTAATGATCAGGATGGCACAACCGTGAAAGGCATATTCGAAGAACGACACTTCGGTCAACGGTCTGGGCATCTGAAGACCTTTCTTAATCAATAGGCGAACTATGTCGAAAGCTGCGAAAACGCCGAAAAAGGAAGAATAGGGCAAAAAGACTTCGGAGACGAAGGATGCCACCAGGAATACCAGATACAACACAATGATTACATATCTGCTGTCCTTCAAATACTTGAGCACATCAAACTGACGTATTGCCAAAAATGCACCGATTGAGAACCATGTAATGGAACGCAGCTTGAAATCAATCACAAACTGAAAGATTTCGTTCGAAATCAAAAGAGCAATCAATACCCATCCCAGTCTTCCTCGAAGAAGGAAATAGAACAAGGGAGCTAACAGGAACAAGACCATGAGATCGCGCAAGAACCACAACTGATAGGCAATCGGATTCCCGTCAAATCCGTTCCAGAAAGCCCTCAAAAAGTCAATCGCAGTAAACTGGCTCACATTCTGATAGCTCGAAGAGATCTGTTCCGAGAAAAATTGATGGACCAAAAAGTAAAACAAAAGTGCGAATGCATTCCAAAAAAGATACGGGACGAACAGACTATGGAAACGACTCCGTATCTTTTCTTTGAACAACTTCCAATTCCAACCTTCGAACGAATAGAAGAAAAGATAGGAAGAAATCAAGAACAGAATTGGGATACACGGTGGCAGTATCTTATAAACAATCGTCTTCAGATTATCATCCATCGGCAGATGCGTATGGAGAACAACCACACAAAAGATCAGCGGAAATCGGAGAAAGCTGATAATGGATGATAATTCTGGAGATATAGATTTCTTCGGAATCGATGACATATCTGTATTTACTCAAAATTAAAGAGACGCGGAAAATACGCCCAGTACATTCTTTTCTTCTCTACAGATTAACACACATTAAACAAATAATTTATGTTCAACCAAGCACATAATCTGTGTAATCAGATGAATCTGTAGCGTTTATAGAATCATTTTTCAACCCGAATCTTCCTGACACGGTCTTCCTGTCGTATAATATAGAAGCCGGAAGGAAGGACGGAAATGTCTTTGCCGCACAACTGACCGCTGATGGTAAGAACAGAATAGGGACGAGAGAAATCAATCTCGTCGGGAACAGTTACGACTGAAATGCCTTCGGGAACGTATGTATAACCCAGTTTATTGTCCATCCAATCAAGACGCTTGCGGATAAAGTTCCGGACATTATCCACTTCGGCCGCATAGCTACCCCAGATCTTTGGATTTTCGTGAACGTATCGGTTCATGATGGGCCAACGCAAGAAGTTTAGCTTCTGCGAAAGCTGCAGTTCCTCTTCGAGCGAGTCGATATAGGCAATCAGATGCTTTTCGTTGATACCAGCATGCCGAGCCTCGTCCCATATATCGAGCAATCGCTCCCGGGTGCTCGCTGTTCGGACCACAATCTTATCGACAAAGTTCCTCATGTCACCCGCATAGCTGCCTCCCGAGCGATAGATATAGTCTTTCCTGTTGTTAATGGGATAGGTTCGCTGGTCATTTTCGAAGGCAAGATCGAAATCCCACACGGGTCCTGTATAAATGGTATCATTCTGCCGATGTTTGTACATGAAGAGGCTCCAATAGGTGTCGGTATTGCCCGAAAACTCTCCTACCAGGAAATGACGCAGGAACGTGTTGAGGTCGAGATAGCGACTCCAATTGCTCTCCATCTTGTTGAAATGCGAGCGGATGTAGTTCTTCTGCGAGGTTGTGATGCTGTCCTCGTCGGGAGACTTGATGGTTACGGGAGTAGAATTCGTCGAATAGAAACAGGAACTTTCGTTATAGGCATAGGCATCTATTTCGATAAAATAGCCACCGGTGAGTGCAATGCCACTGTTATCACGCGGTGTCATCTCCTCAATCTCGACACGCTGCTTATGAACCTGAATGTGGTCGCACAACTGATAGCAGCCCTTGTATTCGCCGTTCAGGAGCACATCTACAGCTCGTCCATAAGGCGTATAGGGCATACCCATAAGTCGGCTCAATTCAAAGGCGAGGAGGTTACGCATCAAGGTCTTGTCGCCATAATTGTTGATGAGCGTCCATTTCCTGGCATGAGCAGGAGCGTCGAGCACGTGCTGCTTGCTGTCGAAATTGATGCGCCAGGGCTTCTTGGGGAAGTCTCGCGAAGCATTGCCGCGTTCGCGGATGGTACCTGTCTCGGAGAGAAGAGCCGAGGTGCTATCACCGATGATCGTGAACCTTGCTTCGATTTCGTGCACCTTATCGTAGGGAACCACTCCATCGGCTGTATGAATACTGACTGTCGGGAGATTGGTGATACGATACAGGTTCGAATGGTCGCCCATGCCCTTATGCCCAAAGAACTTGAGTTCGGCAACATGGCAAAAGCTGCTTGAAGGCCCCACGTATCGCACATAGCGGAAACCCTGCGAACAGGACACGTCGGCATAGCTCATCTCGCCAGGCTTCCCGACTTCGTTGACGCTGCGAATGATGGCCAGTGGAAGGGCGTCCATGAAATCGGGGCTGTTGGCTCCTTCGAATACACCCAAAAGCATTCGGCTTGAAACATTATCACGTGGCATCCACCCTACCCGGGTGATGACATGACGCTCGCCCAGGTCGATGCCAGCCCAGCCAAAATTAGCGGTAGTGGCAGCAAAGTATGTGTCAGGGTCCCCGTCGAATGCACTGTCGGCGTTGTTGAGTATTGTACCATTCAATATTCCATCTTCAGCCAGCGCCATCGCACAGGCTGCCCATAACAGAATGATTGTAATAGAGTGTCTTTTCATCTTTTGGTTTCCAATTCAATCAGCAAAGGTACAATTTCTTTCCAAATAATCCAAGAATAACGCTGGGAATTTTTGCAGTATTGCCTGATTGATTGAAAAACTTCGAAAAAGATAACGTCGATTTGACAAATTCAGCAGGTGTGGCAAGACGTGCAAGATAATATGTCAAGCGTTGAGGGAAAATCATTCCTTGACGCCCTAGACCTTGAAGGCAGACTTCTCTCGATAAAGATTAAGTGAAATAATGTACTTCGAAGGTGGCAAAAATGCCATAATATGAGACTCAATGGTAGGAAATTACTAAGTTCTGCGGGATACTGTTGTTTTTTGAGGGAAAAATGACTATTATTGCAAAGTCTAAGAATAATATTTCTATTAATCTATCTATTCATACCTGCATGAAACATCTATCAATGCTTCTCGTGTTGCTTTTAGCTACTGCTGGCAATACCCTAAAGGCTCAAGAAGTCCCTGTGGATATGGCACATAGACGCGCTCTCGATTTCCTGACGAATACTACTCCTGCGGCCAGGCGTGCCAAGGGGAACCATACGCCTTTGTCACTCTCGTTGGCCTACACGGCACGGAGCGAGAGCAAGACCTGCTTCTATGTGTTCAATGTGGGCGAAGACGAGGGCTTCGTCATTGCTGGTGGCGATGAAGCTGCCCGTGAGATCTTAGGTTATTGCGACCACGGCTCGTTCGACTACGACACGGCTCCCGAGAACTTCAAGTGGTGGCTCGGGGAATATACCAAACAGATTGCACATAGCGAAGAGACGATCGACCTTCTGTCAAGGAGTCAGTCAGCAGCCCAAAGAGCCAAGGCCGCCGAAGGTCGTGAAAGCATCGGCCCACTGATAAAGACCAAATGGGGCCAGAGCCATCCCTACAACAGTGAGATACCTGTCTATTCAAGCGATGGACAGCCTTATGTGACGGGTTGTGTTGCCACCGCGATGGCGCAGGTGATGAACTACTGGCAGCATCCTCACCAGGGCCAGGGCAGCCATCAATATGTGTATGACGGGATAACTTTTTCGGCCAACTTCGGAGAAACGACCTACGATTGGGATAATATGCTTGACCAATACATAAGTGGGACCTACGACGCAACCGAGGCAAAGGCAGTTGGTACCTTGATGCATCATGCTGGTGTAGCAGTGGAAATGAAATATAGGACATCGAGTTCGAGTGCGGTTTTTCCAGGTAGAATCCGAGAAGCACTTGTTAGCAATTTCAATTATGATCCTGCTGTTCGTTGCATAAATCGCTATGGTTTTTTTACGGATGAATTATGGGAAGAACTGATTTATGACGAACTGAATGATGGACGACCCATATTATATTGTGGAACATCTATTGATGGATTGACTTCTCACGCCTTCATCTGCGATGGCTATGACATAGAGACTGGCATGTTTTCTTTCAACTGGGGATGGTATGGCTCTGTAGATGGTTTTTATACATTATCAGGAGTTGATGCCGTCAATTTCTGGTCTAATAATCAGAAAATTATTCTTTATATCCAGCCTAAGGATCTTGGCACGAATTCATTTAAGCCCCATCTGTATGTTAATAGTGATTATTATTTGGAATTGTGTTTTGATTATGATGATTATTGTCATTCTGGAGATTTCATCTATGATCTGCAATCCGCATCTGAAGTCTCAAATTATGTAGCACTCACAAGTCTTTGTATAGAAAATAGACGTAGTGTTATTGAAACGTATGATTTAGGAGTGCAAGCCATTGATACTACAACCGGGAATGAACATTATTGGACGTGTTTTACCAATGTATCGATTCCGTTAAGTACTTTTACTTTCAAAAGTTTGGAAATCAATCTTCTTGACCTTACTACAAATGGCATTTACGAGTTGCGACCAGTTTTCCGAGCTGCAGGTGGCACGGACGAAGATTGGCTTGAAATGCAACCACGCGTGACGAAAACAGATGTCCCGACACTCACTATCATCGGCTGCAATGATACTGAATCCGTAGATATTCCCTTTACAATTAGTAATGATAGCATGGAGATAGGGGGCACTCTAATGATTTCCTGCAATGGTTGCAATTATAGAGGAGAAGTTACCTATTGGTCAAGCAATCCGGAAATAGCCACAGTTGATGCTAACGGATTAATCACGGGTGTTTCTGTTGGAGAAGTGACGATTTCGGGAACGGGAGAAGCTCAAGGCTCCTACAGGAAGACTACAGCCAACTTTGACATAACGGTTGAGAAAGTTATCAAAAAAGAGTTGGTCATTGAAATCAGCAAAACCAACTTGAAACCAAACCAAACTTGCCAATTGTCATGGCCGGACGATTTTGACGGCGAGATAGTCTTCGAAAGTAGCAATGAAGAGGTAGCATCGGTGGACAGCGAAGGTTTGATCACAGGGATTGATTACGGGGAAGCAGTCATCACAGCCTATGCGATGGGCTCGACTTTATATTTCGATAAGGAATTCCAGTATGAAATTAACGTCATTAACCATGACCTGATTTTTACCAAACAACCCTATTTCAATAATGACAACAATCCATACGAGGGAGATCCCTGGCTGTATTGTAATATCATGAATCTCGGAGAGGGTATCAATTCTTCATTGATACTATTAACCCCTAATGAAGGTGGTCCTACAGGTTCAAATTCCTGGGAAGCAGTAACAAAAAGCTTGCCAAGCGGGGGTTCCGAAAAAAAGGGCATGAATATCATCTATGGTCTCGATGTGGATGCGGTCTATACCTATTATATTTATCACGACAAGGAATGTACACAACCTTGGAACTATCCATCCGTTACCTTCACTGTTCGCTCGAAACTGACGGTGGACTACAGCGTGGGTGCGTCGGGATACGGCACCCTGATTCTGCCCTTCAACCAGGAACTACCGCAGGACATGAAGGTCTACGGCTGCTCAGGCGTGGATGAAAATGGCGTGCTGACCTTGGACGAAGATGAAAGCATCAGGCGCAATGTGCCCTATATCGTGCAGGCCACCCCTGGCGCTTCCTACCAGTTTGTGGGCCCCAAGGCAATTGATGACGACAAGCCATCGTTCACGAATGGCATGCTCGTTGGTGCGGTCTCCAGCACCGTGCCGCTTATCGCAGGTACTGATTACATCATGCAGGAACAGAACGGCAGAGTTGCTTTCTATAAATACACAGGCACGCCTTCCGCAAATGCGGACGAGAACGACAGCGAGAGCAACAGATTGGCCAAGCCCTTCCGTGCCTTCATTCGCCTCGATGGCAATGCCAATGCCAAGTTCTTCCTGCCTGAGCAGATTGGAGATGAGACAGAAGGTATTGAAGAGGTTGGCTATGAATATGTCCGACCTACTGGCATCTATACCATCGACGGCAAGCGTCATGTTTCGTTACAGAAAGGCTTGAACGTGATTGTACACGATGACGGTACAGCTCAGAAGGTATTTGTAAAATAGATTAGTATCGTTAATCCGTTGACAAGTTAGCTTGTTAGCTTGTTGACTCGCTGACTAGTAGACTCATTATATGTCTGCTCAAGTTAGCAAAAAGGAACTAAAAAGGAACTTGTCACTAAATATTTGCCAAGTTTTGACTCATTCACTTTGCAATCCACGAAAAAAATGATTACTTTTGCATAAAATTACTCGATGAAAAATGAAGAAATATTACGAATCCCCTGACATCCGAATCCGAATCGCGAACAGGATGTGCGATGTGATTGTTACCTCCGACCCCCAGCTTTCCGACGATCCCTCGGATGGCGGCAAACAGCAGATCAATCGCCCCAATGGTTCTTCTGATTGGGAAAATTATGAATAATAATCTGTATTCAACTCACTAATAATTTACCTTTTCGTAATGAAGTACATTTACAATTTCCTGGTATTGAGTCTGGCATTGGCCAGCAATACCGTGATGGCTCAAGAAGTCAGTGTCGATGTGGCTAAGAACCGCGCTCTCGAATTTCTTTCGAACCAGACCGTTGGTTCCAAGCGTGCAAAGGGGACAAAGTCCCTGGATGTTACTCTTGCCTACACTTCGAAGAGTGCTGACAAGACGTGTTTCTACGTCTTCAATGCCGGTGAGGACGATGGTTTCGTTATCATCGGTGGTGACGAGGCTGCTCGTGAGATCCTCGGCTACTGCGACCATGGCTCGTTTGATTATGAGACTGCTCCTGCCAACTTCAAGTGGTGGCTGGGCCAGTACACCGAGCAGATTGCCAAGGCAGATAAGACTGGGGTTACGGGTGCACGCAGAGCGAAAGCTGCAACCAATCGTGCAAATATCGCCAATTTGATACCATCAAAGTGGAATCAATTTGCTCCTTATAACAATCTGGTAGTCTCAGAAACGAAAAGACAGCTTGGTAACAACGCGCCCGAATTTGTCACTGGTTGTGTAGCCACGGCGATGGCACAAATTATGTATAAGTATAAATATCCATCCAGAGGTATTGGCAGCCATACATATAGTCCAGCAAATTATAGTAATCTCACTTTCAGTGCTAATTTCGGAGAAACTACCTACGATTGGTCTCATATGACGGACACCTACTCCAGTAATTCTACAAGCACCAGTGAAAATGCCGTTGCCACTTTGATGTTCCATGCCGGAGTATCGATAGATATGAATTACAATACACAAAGAAATGGAGGATCAAGTGCAAGTGGCGAGTATATCGGAAAAACGCTTATCAACTACTTCGGATATGATAAGTCGGTTCGTAATGAATTTCGCGAATATTATACCGACGAAGCATGGGAGAAACTTGTATATGATGAACTTGCTGAAGGACGTCCTGTGCTCTATAGTGGAAGAGTAGAAAATGGCGGCGGACATCAATTCATTTGCGATGGCTATGAAGACGGTCTTTTCACTATCAATTGGGGGTGGGGTGGACTTTATGACGGCAACTTTCCTCTAACTGGTACAGGCGCTCTACTACCAGAGGGCCAAGGTGCCGGTGGAAGTGATGGAGCCTATACCGAAGGTCAGATGATTATTCTTAGTGTAATGCCTGCTACAAGCGAAAACAAGGAGCGTCCACATTTAGCTCAAAAAGACTTAAGTGGCGTGAATTCGTTGTTCCTGACAGTAGGAAGCAAAACAAGCGACGGCAACATCGCCTACGATCGATCAAACGTCGAGTCCTGTAAACTTCATTCTACACTTTACAATATCAGCTGCTTTACCACCAACTTCGATTATGGTGTGAAAGCAATTGGATCCAATGGCCAGATTTATTATTATAGAAGTAAAAGTAACCAATCTCTCAGCTACCGTTCTTGGGGGACGATTGCATTCGAACTGCCTTTCGACCCAACCGATTGGGAAGAGGACACCTATGAACTACATCCAGTTTGCCGTGTGGCAGGTGGTAGTGATGACGACTGGTATGATGTAACTATTCTGAAGGACGAAACCTACCCCTCCATCACCATCAGCGGAACAGCACCAGAGCCCACCAATAGCTTCGATCTCACCGAGGAGCCATATTTCAATAATGATAATAATGCCTATGTTGAGGACCTCGTATTGCACTACTCTATTCGGAATGGAATGAGTGAGATGTCAAATATTACCCTATATATGAAACTAGTCTCTGACTATTATGGGTTCCCATACTCCGAAGAAATCTATTCAGTACTTCCAGGTGAGACCGTCACGGGAACTGTTGATTTCAATAAGTTAAATTATGGGGTTACAGTTACAGATTACTTCACACCAGGTGATACTTATTATGTATACTTCTACACCGATAGTTCTAACTCAATGGAACGCAAGGACTATCCCTTCGTCAAATTCACCTATCGTGAAAGGCTGGAAATCGACGATTATCAAGTATGTAAAGCCGGCTACGGTACGCTCATCCTGCCATTCAATGCCGAATTACCAGTTGGCATGACCGCCGTATATACCTGCACTGGAGTAGATAACAATGGTGTGCTGACATTGGTTGAGGAAGAGAGCATCCGCCGCAACGTGCCTTACATTGTAAAGGCAGATCCTGAAAAAGGTCCCTACAAGTTCGTTGGTCCCGAGGCTATCGATGCCGACCACCCATCTTTCCGTGAAGGTATTATGGTGGGAGCTGTTACCAAGAATGTTCCTCTCGTAGCTAATGATGACTACATCCTCCAGTATCACGATCAGGATGATGAGGCTGCATTCTACAAATACACAGGCACACCATCATCTGATGGTGAGAATGACAGCGAAGGCAACCGTCTGGCCAAGCAATTCCGCGCATTCCTTCGTCCAAATGTAACCACAGGCGCACCCAGCTATGCATTGCCAGGTGATACCGAAGAGGGCATCGAGTTCATCCATGTGGATACATTCATGCCTGCCGGCATCTACTCCATCGACGGCAAGCGTCAGAATGAATTCAAGAAAGGCATGAATGTGATCATCCTCGAAGATGGCACAGTCCAGAAAGTATATGTCAAATAAACCCCGAACTATATAAGCAATTCCTATGAAAAAGATATATCAAACACCCTCCTTCGATGTTGTCTATTACAATGCTGTAAGTGTAATTTCAACTTCTGGCGAACCTAAGCAATCTTCAAGCTCATCTGATGGTGGTCAAATGTGGGGCAACCGCCACAATGCCATCTGGGACGAAGACGAATAAAAACCAATTCCCTATACAAAAAACCTTGGCCGCTCGGGTCAAGGTTTTTTTTGTCAGGAGTTCTTTTTCATATAGGCTCGAGGCGAGTCATTCATGATTTCCTTGAACTTGATGAAGAATGCCTTTTTGGAGATGAAGCCAGATTCTGATGCTACACTATCAAGCGACATATTGGGATGACTTCGCATCAAGTCGATGGAGAATTCAATACGTTTACGATTGATGTACCGGGTGAACGAAACACCCATCCCCTTGTTAAATGCTCGAGAGACATAAAACCGATTGGTCAAAACGGCTTGAGCCACATCTTTGATGGTGAGATAAGGGTTGCGGTAAAGTTGCTCTTCATTCATGATAACTTCGATTCGTGAGATCAGATCATCCATAGTGACAAGAGAAAAGAGGAGATGTTTTTGAAAATATTAGGGTTAACTAAAAATGTTCGATGAATAATATGTTCATCATGGAAAACTTCATTTAACCGCTGCAAATATAGGAATAATAATCTTCATTACCAAATTCCAAAACTAACCACAACAATCTTTTAACATTATTTAATGAACGAAGCAGAAAATAATGTACATTCAATGGATCACCAAAACGAGAATTTGAATGTGTTTTTTATCGTTTTCGCAAACGACAAAACTGGAAGAATTATTGTTGTTTGATTCGTATCCAGATAAAAATATATTCATTTTTACATTTTTTTACCTTAAAATTAGGTATTATTCAATTTTTTAGTTACCTTTGCGGCGTAATAACCAATTAACTATACAATGAGAAAAGAATTGTTTCTTTCAATCGTGTTCAGTAGTCTCGTTTTGGGAACGTTATTTGGACAAACCAAGCCACTTCCGAAATGGGCAACTACGAACCCTATATCTACAGCGACTATAAAAAGAGCCGTTGCTTCAGGCAATACGCTTGAAGAGGCACGACATAATGCTGTAAATATACTTGTGAGCCAAAAAGCAAACAATCAGTACGAAGAGGGCTCCTACCAGAAACTGCTCATTGAAAAAGGGCAGTCACCAGTCGAACAGCTTTCCTCGTGGGTGAAGATTGCAGAAAACAGCTCCTTCTTCAAGACCACTAAGACATTCGTTGCAGAAGACCAGAGCTACATCTTCTGCGAGATTTCGGATCAGGACTACCGGATGTTCAGTGACTCGATCTATACAGCAATAGTCGCTGAAGTCGATTCAATGGCCCTTCGTGCCAAGACCTTAAAACAATCGGGAGATCTGTTTACAGCATCAACCGTCTATTGCAAAGCTCTTCAAGCCCTGGTTCCAATCCTGCACAAACAGGTGCTCAGCAATGATTTCGACCTTGTGGAAGTGCTGCATGAAGGCTACCTGCATAGCATGGACAGCATCAGGTGGACGTTCGACCGACCAACTTGTCCGATGGTTTCAGGCGAAGACGTGCCTGTGGCCATCTATGCAACTGCGACCTACAACGACATGCCAGTCCCTGGCCTACCTGTGTCATTTACGTTAAGCGAAAACGGAAAATTGAATAGCGACGCCATGACAGACGCTTCGGGGAAGGCCAAGGTCCATATCACCGAAGCACCCAAATCGTCGATGGCCGAACTTATCGTCAGTATGAACAAGCAGTCCCTCCTGGACCTCCCGAAACACATCTTTTCGGGTGAACTTCCCTTGAGGCTGATGGAGCAGTTGCATTCAGCCCGCTTGACCTTGAAGGCATTCGACCCCACCCCATTCTATTTCATCGACCTCTCCGAAGAGGACTCCAAATGCATCGGCGACTCGCTGAACAGCATCATGGACCGGAACGGCTATAAGAAAGTCGATGAAAAGTCTGGTTCTGACATCGAGATAAAAGTGAACTGCAACATTACGGCAGATGGCGAACCGACAACCGGAAAGTACCAGATGCAATACCATCTCTGCGACATGACTGTTACCATCTCCGATCGTCGTTCAGGAAAGGTTCTTGCCACCGACGAGAAGAAGGGACTGAGGTTCTTTGTTCCGGCCAATTCAGATGCAGCCCTTCTGCGCAGCAAGGCCCTTTCGGAAATCCTGCGTCGTCTGAAACCCAGTCTGAACGACAAGGTCAAGACCTTGCAATATGACAAGCGCAGTGTCTTCTTCGGCCTATAGTAACCACTGATTCGATGAAAGGCAATCGTATCATAGGGTATCGGCTTCTCCTTATCGGATTAGTTGTATTGCCCTTCCTGTCTCTTATAATGAACGAAGGACTTCAAGCACAAGTGACGCGCTCGCAAGTGAACCTTCAATTTATGAGAGCAGAGATGCTATTGCGCAGAGAAAAATACCAGGAGGCCTTATCCTCCCTTGATGTTGTCATCGAAATATCACCCGGTTATCCTGCACCCTACCTTCGCAAAGCACATATCTATGATGACCTGTATAAGCGGAATGGTGACCAGGAGGCTCTTGCCAGTTCGATCTACTATTATCGAAAATATCTCACGTTAGAGTATGACGACGAGAAGGTTCTTGAGCCAAGCAAAAGACTGCGGCAACTGGAGGACATCCTGAATATCAGCCATTTTGAAGACCTTGAAGAACAGGATAGCCGGAAAGAACTTACCAGGCAGGAAGCTGCTCCTGTTGTAACTTCCGACGAGGAGGCAAAGGCCGCAGCAGGCACCTTGAGTATAAGCCAGAAGCCTTCTGAGGAAGTTATTCTGAATCCCTATCACGGCTTCAACTTCGCCCGACATTATGGCGTGGAACTCCCACAAGCAGCAGTCAATAGGCCAAGTCCTGTCGCAACCGATCAGGACCTCTCGGGACATTGGGTGAGTGATGTCTGCATCGAAGATGGACGAGAGATGTGGAACTTCAAGTTTGCGAAGTCGGCCAATGGCAATTACATCATCACCATCTCAGACCAGTCGGGAATCGTCAATCCCTCGCGCGAACGAAAAGCCATACAGAAACAAGCGATGTCGTACATGCGACGTGTCAGGCTGTTGAACGACATGCGCTACGTTATTGTCAACGAAGAGGCCGAAGGCAAGACGAAGGGCAATGAAATCAGTTTCATGTTTGCCATCGACGAGGAATTCGTCCAAGGGAAGACACTCTCCAAATGGGCACACAACGTGATGTCGAACATTGCTCATCTGGTTTCCTCAGACAATTCCGATGCGTATTTTGCAGACCAGAGCAACGTGAAGGCCATCACGGTGGAATATACCTTCGACTGCAAGCTGGTCACTCCGAACGTAATGGAATGCAACCTGAGCAATCTGAGGAACACGGTCAATCCCAATGGCTATATGCGTACACGCAGAGGACAGGACCAGAAGATCTACCTGCACAGGACCTCTCGGGACTATACGTTCTATGAGATGCCAGAAGTCATCGCTCAACAGAACAATGCGAAGGCGGAAGTCCTCTTTGCCCAAATCAACGAAGATGCCAAGAACCAGAACTCGAAGCGTTTCCCGCTGGCCATTCTCTATCAGTATGGCATTGGTGTGAAGCAAAATGAGGACAAGGCTATCCAGATAATAACCCAACTGGCAACCAGTGCCGGCGACCCGATTGCGAAAGCGATGTTGGCCAACTACTACTTCCACGAGGCTTACGATGAAGAAGAGCACAGCACTACAACACGCCGCAAGTACCTGAAGTCATCGGAATACTGGATGCAGAGCCTTCATCGTCAAGATGATGCCCGATGGTATGGCATCAAGGGCGATATGTTTGTCAGAGCCAATGCGGTGAGCTGGGATGAACGTGCCGACCTGTTCAGCAGTCTCACGACGTCCATGGTGGATAGTGCAGCCAGCTATTACAGGCAAGGTGCCCAAAAGGGAGACGTGCGCAGTATGCAGCGTCTTGGGCATCTGTTTCTGTACTGCATCCCGGAGAAGAGAAATCTGGAAGAGGCTACGATGTGGCTGAACATGGCTTCCGATGCAGGCAATGCGGAGGCAGAACTTGACTTAGGACATTATTTCTGGCTCAAGGAGGACTACAATGCCTATATCAAGCATACGGCAAGAGCCGCAGAAATGGGATGTCCGGAGGCATTCGAAGAATTGTCGAAAGCCTATTGCTGTGCTAATGGTCGCTTCTACGGTCTGGACTATGACTTCGAAAAGGCCATTCTATTCAAGCGACTCGCCCTACAGGCTGATTACGACAGCTGGATTCCCATCCTTGTGTCGTACGGATATAAAGTTACTGAATAAATTTCGGACAGGATGAGACTGATTCTTGTTATAATACTTTCCATGATGACACTCTTTGGCTCCACAGTAGCCGAAGAGACTGTCGAAATGCAGCGTCTGCGGGAAGCCCGGCAAAAACTGGCAACCGACCTGCCCTTGCACGAAGATCATGATGCTTCCGGCGAGCTGACACATCTTGGAGTGGCGGTCTTCAGTCCCGAGATCCAGCAGGTGCTCAATCCCTTCTTGTGGCGTGGTGTCGAACGCATCCTGCTGAGAATTGTCCTGCAAGCGTCCGAAGCCGAACGCGGCAAGTGGATGAAGGAAAACGGAATCCGTCTATTCCTCGAAGCCTGTCCATACGGAAGCGGGCCATTCAAGAGTTTCGGCAAGGCAATCCCTATACTCAAGAACGTGACGGGTGTAAAGGTCCTCGAAGACTACAACCGCTACCGCATCCTTATCACAGGAGGTTCGGAAGAGACTACGCTTCGACTGTCCATCCCGAAGGAACGCGAACTCATCTATGGCACGGATAAGAAGGAGGAAGACGAACGACAAAGCAAACGACTGCAGTCCTATCAAGGCAGGGCCCAGGTTAATCTCCTTCCCTCGCTTGACCAGATTTACGCCACCAACAATTCCGAAGTGTGGCACACCATTGGCGATGTGTTCTATATCGATTCGCTTTGTGCGGATGGTTATTATACCGTAAAGGAACCGGGTGAAATCATCTCTCCCATCTGGTCACCGAAATATCCGAAGGAATCGGTCAAGAACCTGATGCTGGGCAATGTGATGCCCGAAGGACTGACCGTCGATGTCATGCATCGCCAATATGGAGGCCGCTATGAGACGTGGACCTGCGACTGGGCCACCTTGATAGGAGGACTGAAGGACGAGGGTGTGATGGAACCCTTTGCTGCCGCACAGTATATGCCCGAAAAGGGATTGCTGACAGGCATCCTGGTGCTGCGCAACACCTCATTCAGCTTCACCCACATGCTCCTCGTGAGCATTCCTGTCAGTCAGTTGGGAACCGACAACCCTGCCCGGCTTACAGCGCTGCTTTACACCAATACACCCCAGCATAATGTGTATTCCCTCTTCGAGGAATACCTGCCTAAACGCGAACAGAAACCGAACAATAAATAATAGAAATTTCCAATACCACACAGCAAGCAATGAAAAGAATTGTCACTCTACTCCTATTCCTTATCCCTCTCACGATGATGGGATTGAAGGCACAATCCGTCAAGGTCAAGGTGCTCGGCGGTCAGATGTCTGCCACAGCCAAGGAAAACATCGAGCAGGAAGCTTCAAGTCTGCTCACTTCGTTCAACGAATCCATTCTGGAAGACGGCAAGAAGCTGAAGGACAAGTTGAAGATCAGCTTCCCCGATAAAGATCCCAACAACAAAGCCCTGATCAAAAGCATCATGGACCTTTGGGAACAGAGTCCCATCAACTGCAGTGTCGATCAGGTGGAAGGCATTGTCCTCACGCTCTTCGGCAACAGGGGTTTCCAAATGCGCGATATCCCCGTGAACGTCCTGGATGCCGACATGAACAATTCCTTCCAGGACATGGTGCTTAGTTTCGACAACGAAGGCCATCTCACCGAAGTGAACATGCAGCTCGAGAAGCACAATTACAACAACGTCATTGTGAACGGTGTGAAGGAGGAAGACCTCGTCAGACGTCAGATGATCCTGGACTTCATCGAGGTATTCCGTACTGCATATAACCGCAAGGACATCGGTTATCTGAAACAGGTATATAGCGACGATGCCCTGATCATCACAGGTACCGTCTTGAAAAAGAAGGAGCGTGCCAAGGACGACAACCTGATGCTGAAGGGTCTGGGCGGCCAGCAATATCAGCTGGTGGTTCAGAACAAGAAGGAATATATCGCCAAGCTGCAGAAGATCTTCGGCAGAAACAGCTACATCAACATCAAGTTCGAGGAGGTGTCGGTAATCCAGCATCCTACGCGTGATAAAATCTATGGAGTCACTCTCAAGCAATACTGGAACACTTCGACCTATTCCGATATCGGATGGCTGTTCCTGATGATCAATTTCGAAGACCCGATGAATCCGAGCATCGAGGTGCGTACGTGGCAGCCCAACGAGTACGAAGGGCGTGAAATCACACGCGACGAAGTGTTCAATCTTGACTACTTTACGGTAAAATAATAACTTTTAATCTATAGTGCTATGAAACGAATTCTATCAACAGCGCTTGCCATCGTTGCCTGTGCCACGATTGCAAACGCACAGGAGAATCTCAAACTTCTCAACGTACAGGAGACCACCCAAGGTCTTGGTGTTTATCCCTGTGGCGATCGTCACGAAGCTATGGTTCAGTTTGTAACCAGCGAACCCTTCGGACTTACATTCGAATCGACGCATGATCGTCCCGACCAGATGCAGATTACGATGGACTCGATTGCCGGAAGGAAAACCTACAGTCTCATCTTTGTCACCCAGGAACCCGGCAAGGACTTTTCGAACCGCAGGCTGACAATCCGTGTTCCTGGATTCCAGGACTACCGCATTCCTCTCCCCCTAAAGGACAAGCAGCTCTTTGAATATACTGTCAGCGACCCCTACTCGGTTCTGCGCAGCCCATTCTTCAATTATCTGGAGAAGGCACAAGAGCATTTCAACAACAGCGAATACCAGAAAGCCAAGGACAATTTTGAGCTGTGCCGCTATTGCCCCGAATACCTGAACGATACGGCTAACATCCTGCAGCACATCCAATTGTGCGATTCGATGCTGTTGTGGTACAACCAGGCTGTCGAGGCCGACCATTTCTTCCGCTATCATGAGGCCGTAACTGCCTACAGCAAACTGCTGGTTTATGATGGCAACGAAAAGCTTCGCCAGTCGATGTATGCAGCTCAGCGCAATTTCGATCGTGATTGTGAAGCCATCCTGAACATTGGTTTGAAGGAAATGGAGGCAGGTCACCTCGATCGTGCAGACCAGTTGCTCAATCAGGTGATTGACAACGGATGTACCCGATATGCAAAACAAGCGAGCGACAATCTGGAAATCGTACACAAGTCAAAACTTCGCAAGGACAGTCATTCGCGCACACTCCTCTTTGAATTTGGCCCTCAAAACAAGATGTTTGGTTTCACCTTCGGCGACTTCTACGCAAACAAGGCTTACGGCTGGTATGTGTCCCTGCTGGGGAATGGCAACCTATTCGATTTTATCGAAGGTGCCGAAGTAGAAGGACAATTCGACCTTCTTCCTTCCCCTCGTTTCAGCTATAAAGATGACACGTATGAGAATGATGACATAACAAAGATTTATCCGAAGAAGATGAAATACGAGCTGAATTTTGCGTTAGGTTCATCCTGGCATATCTGGATGCCTATCTACATTCACGCTGGTGTAGGTTACCATCTGGGCGGATTCGATATGTTTGATTATAAAGAAGCAGCCTCAATTAAAGACCCCAAGAATTTCAACAAGGATTGCACATCGACGAAACTATTCCACGGTGTTGCCCCCGAGGCCGGTATCGTCCTCAAATATTTTAGAGCAGCCCTCAAGTTTACATACAATTATACCATCTGGACCAACAAGGGCGACTACAAGGAGTTCTGTGATGACAATGTAAGTGGCTTCAAAGTGGGTATCGGCTTCTGCTGGTAAACTTCAAGTCCAGGCAGAAACACTATAACTAACAATAATAAGGAGAGAGCATCGAGTTTAACCTGGATGCTCTCTCCTTTTTTTCTAAACCGGATTCGAAGAATAGTTAGTCGGAATCCTTGAGTTTTTCAAGATTCTTCCTGGCTGTGTTATTTCCTTGTTCTGCAGCCTTTTCGTACCAATAGATCGCCTTTTCCTTGTCAGCAGCGACACCTTGTCCATAGAGATAGCAACTGCCAAGGTGGGCCTGTGCACTGGCGTTACCCTTGTCGGCAGCTTTCTGATACCATTCGACTGCGGCAGAATGATCCTGCTCTGTACCATGGCCAAGTAGGTAACAGCTTCCCAAGTTGTCCTGCGCTGTGACATCACCCTTATTGGCAGCTTTCTTGAACCATTCGAAAGCCTGCTTGAAATTTTGGCTAACACCAGTACCATTGTAATAGCAACTGCCCAAATGGCTTTGAGCGCTGGCCAGTCCCTGCTTTGCAGCACTATTGAAATATACCACAGCCTGCTTGGCATCTTTTTTGACGCCATTACCGAACAGGTATTGAACGCCAAGTTTGTCGAGGTCTTCGGGATCACCCTCCACAGTAGGCAAAGCTTCAACGTCAGATTTGCTTTGTGATGGTTGAGTGGACGCAGTGGCTGGCTTGTTTGCCGAAGAGGAAGAGGTAGTCGGTTGGCTTGTCGATGAAGATTCGGATTGCTTGCTGGTAGCGACCTCCTTTTCAGTGGGTTGTGCATCCTTGGTCTCTGGGATGGTTGGAGGGAGTACGGGAGAAGAAGTATTGTCTTCAACGGCAACCGGAGTCGGGTTCACCGATTCTTCCGAAGTGTTCCTGGAGCAAAGCCCGAAAGCCAGGGCTGCGATACCTACAACGATAGCTGCTGCTATAGCAATATAGGTAAAGGATGGTTTGGATCGTGGGGAATCGGGAGTAATAGGAGGAGTTTCCGGCTGAGTAGTAGGCTTAGTATCTTTCTTGGGCGTCGGATTAACTGCTACCCCGGAGGTCGGTTTAAGCACATCTCTGGGTGTCGGTTTGTTTTCTACCTTGGAAGTCGGTTTTACCTCTACTTTGGATTCTGCTTTTTCCTGGACCTTGGGTATGGGAATCACCGGGGCTTTCTGTTCTGCCTTTTCTTCCACTTTAGGCGAAGACTTCACTTCAGCTTTGGATTCCGGCTTTTCCTCAACCTTTGGCACAGGCTTCTCTTCGACTTTAGGCGTTGCCTTTTCCTCAACCTTGAGAGCTGATTTCTCCTCCACTTTAGGTGTAGGCTTCACCTCGACTGCTTCTTTCTTCTTCAGCCATTTGGAAAGGTTTCGAAAGAACTTTTCCCGCTGGTCCTTATTACTATAGTCGATGCTGTCGATACCGCTGCAATTGAAAGCCAGCCAGTCGCAGTCGGATACCATGGTACCATCGATGCTGAGCGGGATGACACGCTTCTTTCGGTCAAGCGCAAACTTCACTTCCCTTTCGGTCCACGAAGGGGTACTGTAGTCAGGTTGACCGGTCTTCGGGTCCATGAGTGGAGCGATCGAATTGGTTGTCATCATGAAGACAAGGATATCGCATTCCTTGATGGCACGGATGATAACGCGCTCGAACTGGTCGCCGCTTTCGATACCTTCGAGGTCAATCCAACAGGAGGCTCCAGTCCTTTGGTTGATTTCTTCGACAATGGGAAGAACCATCTCCTTGTCGATACGTTTATAGCTGATGAAAATCTTTTCGCCCATATTCAATACAGATTAAATGTTCGACAGGAACTATTCGCTTTTGGTGATTTTGAATCCCAGTTTGGTAATGAGGCGCAACGTTTCGAAAGCTGTGTTCAGGTCATAAGCCTTTTCCTCGTCGCTCAATTCGTCATAGTCAACCAGACAAGGCGTCTGACGCTTGTCATCGTTGCGCTTGCTGCTGTAGGTCCACCCTTCCCGAATGCGGGCCTGAGCCCATACCTCATGCACATTGCGTGCAATCACATCGGCCAGTTCCATCAGTTCTGCAGGCAATTCAACACCAGTTGTGTCGATTGGCTGAGGGATATATTCCTTATGTTTCATATTTATCCTTGTTATTTTCTATTTGTAATGTGGTAAGAACAACGGCGAAATCATAGAGTTTAGTGTATTCCGACAGGTTACTCCAGTCGTCCAGACATGGGTGCTTCTTGAGCAGGGAACGCTGTTGCTTTTGTACCTCAGAATCGTGCTGGAAACCTTGTATCTCGTGGCTCGCATTCCATCGGATATGTTCCAGAACAGCCAGATTGTAAACAAGTTTATTGAAATAATCATTGTCTGTCAAATGATGCAGGTCGGTATTGGAAGCCAACGATTCGGGAAGAGCATTGTAGAGGTCCTGTATGGTGTAGTGTTGCCCATCGCTTCGCAAAGGTCCCTTGCTGAAAGCTTTTTGGATGATCGAGATCTTGGTGCGGCGATGATATTCGTTACTGATGTCCTGCGACTCCATACGCAGGAATTCAAGGATGGAGGCAAGAGAGCCTTTTGCAACAGCCTTGGCACGGCGACTGGACCATGTATCTTGTTGGCCAGAAAGCTGTTCCGTGGCTTTTTGATAGGCATTGTAATATTGTTCGGCCCTCTTCTTTTCCTTCTGCTTGGTAATATTCTCGTGGGTGAAAATCCGGTCGGGCATACCGAAAGGTATCAGCTCCACATTCCCGTAATCGTTCAGCTTATGATAGGTCTCGGCCATCAAGTGAAGTTCACCCGAACTGTTTGCCGATGATGAGCAGACAAAGATTCGGAGCGGGAAACGAGGATGTGCAGGTCGATTTCTGACGGCCAGGTTGTAGATTTCGTTGGCCAGCATCATCTGGGTCTCTTCGTCGCCAGCAGAGATGAGGATGAACTGGAGTTCGGCGATATGACGTTCCAGCCAATTCCAGAACTCTGCGCTTCCCTCCTTCTGCTGCATCAGGCGAGCACGCACATTGGGTTCACGTTTGCCCTCGTTGTCCTCCAGTTCGGGGATTCGAACATACAGGTTTCCAGCCAGTTCGTTCATCTTTCCATCGACCACATAGCATTCGAAATCGCTGCGCTTTTCACTGGCCGAAGCGAAAGCTCCAAATTCATAGAGATAGCGGACAGCTTCTTCACCAATATCGCCCATACCAATCACAAGAGACCGCAACGAAGAGGTGCAGCAGCCGTTGGCATCAAAATCCTGCAGGTCAGTGAGTA
>JAEEUA010000221.1 GCA_016286775.1 Bacteroidales bacterium | reverse complement strand
GGTGGTAGCCACGAACAGGAGGACACAGAGATACCAGCGCCACTTGGTTTTCTTTTCTTGTGGATTTCCCATAAATAAAATTATGTTATCGGGTCAATCTTTATTTCTTGAATCCTGCAATGACATCAAAGCACTCCTTGCACTTGTTGGTAACGTATGCCCAGTCGCCGGCAGCAACCTTATCCTTCGGGAAGAGCTTCGAACCCATGCCTACGCAGTAAACGCCAGCGTCGAACCACTTCTTCAGGTTGTCAGCATCGGGAGAAACGCCACCGGTAACCATGATCTTAGACCAAGGCATTGGAGCGAGCAGACCCTTCACGAGGTTTGGACCAACCACATCACCTGGGAAGATCTTGGTGAACTCGCAGCCGAGTTCCTGAGCCTTGCCGATCTCAGAAGGAGTAACACAGCCAGGGCAATAGCATACGCTGCGACGATTGCAGACAGGAGCAATATCAGGATTGAAGAGAGGACCTACAACGAAGCAGGCACCAAGCTGGATGTAAAGAGCTGCTGTTGGAGCATCAACAACCGAGCCGACGCCAAGAGCGAGTTCAGGGCATTCCTTGGCAGCCCACTTGTTGAGCTCGCCAAACACTTCATGAGCAAAGTCGCCGCGATTGGTGAACTCGAAAGCACGAACACCACCTTCGTAGCAAGCCTTTACAACATTCTTGCAAATCTCGACATCCTTGTTGTAGAATACTGGAACCATTGGTGCGGCACCGATCTTGGCCATCACCTGAAACTTATCAAATCTTGCCATAATGGAAATGTATGGATTATTATTTAAGCAACTGATTTACGACTTGAAAAGACAAATCGTAAATCAGTACTCATTATTTATTATTAACGCTGAACACGACCACTTGCGTTGCCACCTGCCAGAGACTCAACCTCAGCCTCACTTACGAGGTTGTAGTCACCATTGATGGTATGCTTGAGAGCAGAAGCTGCAACTGCAAACTCGAGGGCTTCGCCCTGGGTTGGCTTGGTGAGAAGGCCATGGATAAGGCCACCTGAGAAGCTGTCGCCACCACCTACACGGTCGATAATCGGGTTGATCTCGTAACGCTTCGACTGATAGAACTCCTTGCCGTCGTAGATAAGGGCCTTCCAGCCATTGAAGGTAGCGCTGAACGACTCACGAAGGGTCGAAACAACATACTTGAAGCCGAATTCCTCCTTCATCTGCTTGAAGATGCCCTCGTAGCCGGCAGCATTGGTCTCACCGCCTTCAACGTCAGCATCAGGCTTGAAGCCGAGGCAAAGCTCAGCGTCCTCCTCGTTGCCGATACATACATCGACATACTTCATCAAGGGGCGCATGATGGAGATGGCCTTCTCGGATGTCCAGAGCTTCTTGCGGAAGTTGAGGTCAACCGAAACAGTTACGCCATGACGCTTGGCAGCTTCGCAAGCCAGCTTGGTGAGCTCGGCAGCCTTGTCGGAGATGGCTGGGGTAATGCCCGACCAGTGGAACCAATCGGCACCCTCCATGATCTCATCGAAGTTGAAGTCTGAAGGATCAGCCTCAGCAATAGCAGAGTTGGCACGGTCATAGATAACCTTCGAGGGACGCATCGAAGCACCGGTTTCGCAATAATAGAGGCCTACACGGTCACCACCACGAGCGATGTATTTGGTGTTGACGCCATAACGACGAAGCGAATTGACAGCTATCTGGCCAATCTCATGCTTTGGAAGCTTGGTAACGAGATATGCATCATGTCCATAGTTTGCGCAGCTGATGGCTACATTAGCCTCACCTCCACCAGGGATGATACGGAAAACGTCGGTCTGAATGAAACGGTCCTGGCCGTTAGGAGAAAGGCGAAGCATGATTTCGCCAAGGGTGATGATTTTTCCCATAGTTAAATTGAATAATTAGTTGATGATAATTGTGTATGAAATTTAGAACTTGAAATAGCTGTTGGCGTTGTTGTAGCAGATATCCTCAACCATCTGGTTGACACGCTCCTTCTCATAACCCACGTATGGAACAAGACCGTTCTCGATGTCGTTGCCGAGCAGGTTGCAGAGGGTGCGACGGAAGTACTCGTGACGAGGATAAGACAGGAACGAACGGGAATCGGTGAGCATACCTACGAAACGGCTGAGCAGGCCGAGCACCGAAAGGGCGTTCATCTGCTTCTCCATGCCGTCCTTCTGATCAAGGAACCACCAGCCCGAACCGAACTGGATCTTGCCGGGAACAGAACCATCCTGGAAGTTGCCAAGCATGGTAGCAATCACTTCGTTGGCGCAGGGATTGAGGTTGTAGAGGATAGTCTTGGCGAGTTTGCCTTCAGCATTGAGTTCGTCAAGGAAGTGGCTCATAGCCTTAGCGGTAGTGAACTCGCCGATGGAGTCGAAGCCCGTGTCAGCGCCCAACTTGGCAAACATCTTGCTATTGTTGTTGCGGATAGCACCATAATGGTACTGCTGAGCCCAACCCGAAGCATAGTCCATCTTGCCCTGCTCCTTGAGGTAAGCATGCTTGTACTTGCGTGTCTCTTCGACGGTAAGGCACTTGCCTGCCAAAGCCTTGTCGAGGATGGCATCAATTTCTGCATCCGTATAGGGCTCGTCATAGAACTCCTCGATGCCGTGGTCAGACAGACGGCAGCCCATCTCAGCAAAGAAGTCATGGCGCTTCTGCAAGGCATTGACGAGGTCGGCGAACTTCTTGATCTCGACACCACTAACCTTCTCGAGCTTCTCGATGTAAGCCTTCCAGGTAGCAGCCTCGATGTTCATACCGGCATCGGGACGCCAAGTTGGCAGCATACGAGTCTCGGCCGTTGGATCGGAAGCAACAATCTTGTGCCATTCAAGAGAATCAGCAGGATCGTCGGTCGTGCAGACAACCTTTACATTATAATGCTTCATAAGTCCACGAGGGGTGAACTTAGGATCGGTAGCGATGAGCTCGTTGCACTTGTCGTAGATAGCACGTGCATTGGTTGGATTCAAGGTTTCGGTAATGCCGAAAGCAGTCTTGAGTTCCAAGTGAGTCCAATGATAGAGAGGATTACGGAAAGTGTAAGGAACTGTCTCTGCCCACTTTTCGAACTTTTCCCAGTCGGTGGTGTCCTTGCCGGTGCAGAAACGCTCGTCCACGCCGTTGCTGCGCATGGCACGCCACTTGTAGTGATCGCCCATGAGCCAAATCTGTGCGATAGACTCGAAACGCTTGTTTTCGGCTACCATCTGGGGAATGAGGTGGCAGTGATAATCGATAATCGGCATTTTAGCCGCATGCTCGTGATAAAGCTTCTGTGCAGTTTCGGTCTGCAGCAGGAAGTTTTCGTCCAAAAATGCTTTCATTGTAAATTAAGTGTTTATTGTGTTTGTATAAGATAAAACCGATGAAAATAGTGGTGTTTTTGCTAATTTCATGGTGCGAAGATACGTTTTTTTTTTATTTAATGCAAAAAAAATCTCTTTTTTTTTTGAATAAAAAATAAAATTAGTATATTTGCAGACAAAAATACATGTAATTAGCTAAGTTTTTATGTGTTTTTCGACACGAACAAACATACATTATAAATATTATTATAACTAACTTTAATCATTGTAAAACAACCGTCATGAAAGCCCTAAACAAGCAAACCGCGCCCAAGAGCGTGGCCCCCGAGAAAATTATCCAGTTTGGTGAAGGTAACTTCCTCCGCGCATTTGTCGATTGGATCATCTGGAATATGAACAAGAAGACCGACTTCAACGCCTCTGTTGTTGTCGTTCAGCCCATCGAACGCGGCATGGTGGAATGGCTCAACGGCCAGGACTGCCTCTATCACGTCAATCTGCAGGGCCGTCAGAACGGCAAGCCCGTTGACACACTCGACCGCGTGGATGTCATCAGCCGCGCACTCAATCCCTACAGTCAGAATGCAGCCTTCATGGCTCTTGCCGACCAACCGGATATTCGTTTCGTCATCTCCAACACAACCGAGGCCGGTATCGCCTTCGATCCCGCCTGCAAGTTCACTGATGCACCCGCTTCATCTTATCCCGGCAAGCTCACACAGCTCCTCTTCCGTCGTTTCAAAACCTTCAAAGGCAATCCTAAGAAAGGTCTCATCATCATGCCCTGCGAGCTGATCTTCCTCAACGGACATCACCTCAAGGATTGCATCGAGAAGTACATCGAACTCTGGAAGGATGACTTCGGCAAGGACTATGCAGCATTCAAGAAGTGGTTCAACAAGTACTGCTACGTTTGTGCAACACTCGTCGATCGCATCGTTCCCGGCTTCCCACGCAAGGATATTGCCCGTCTGCAGAAGCGTGCAGGCTATGCCGACAACCTGATGATCCAGGCCGAAATCTTCCACCTTTGGGTTATCGAGCGTCCCACCAACATGACCTGTGCAGCACTGCGCAAGGAGTTCCCCGCCGAGAAGGCCGGACTTCATGTCCTCATCGCCGAGAGCGAGGCTCCTTATCATGAGAGGAAGGTAACCCTGCTGAATGGTCCTCACACCGTCCTCTCCCCTGTCGCCTACCTCAGTGGTGTCAACATCGTGCGCGACGCCTGCCACCATCCCGTTATCGGCAAGTATATCCACAAGGTGCAGTTCGACGAACTGATGCAGACCCTCAATCTGCCCATGGCTGAGCTTGAGCAGTTTGCTGGCGATGTACTGGAGCGCTTCGACAACCCATACGTCGATCACCAGGTTACGAGCATCATGCTCAACTCGTTCCCCAAGTACCAGACCCGCGACCTTCCTGGCGTAAAGGTTTATCTCGAGCGCAAGGGCGAGCTTCCCAAGGGACTCGTTCTCGGCCTCGCTGCCATCATCACCTATTACAAGGGAGGCGTGCGTGCCGACGGAGCACCCATCCAGCCCAACGATGCCCAGGAAATCATGGATCTGCTTAAGAACCTCTGGGCTACCGGCGACACCCGCAAGGTGGCCGAAGGTGTACTCGGCGCTGTCGATCTTATCTGGAAAGAGCAGGGCAACCTCAACGAGATTCCCGGCATGACCGATATGGTTACCGACTTCCTGAACCAGATTCAGGAGAAGGGCATGCTCGAAACCGTTAAGGGCATCCTCTAAGGCATAGTCTGATTCTGCACTATCCTTCGTGCAATACAATCTGAACAAAATGGACAATTTACTTGACGTCGGGCCACTTTGCTGAACCTTTCATGTAAATTGTCCACTCTTGTTTTTCAGTAATACCGACTGATCTTATACAAAGAAAAATTCCTACTAAAACGATAATTATTGTGAAACAA
>JAEEUA010000220.1 GCA_016286775.1 Bacteroidales bacterium | reverse complement strand
ATGTCAACGCCCCACGTATGGAAGTGGCTTGTGGCGAGGCTCCATATATTACCAGCCGTTACGATACGACTACTGGAGAATTCATTCCTACCTTGCAACGCATCGGATTCCTTGACCGCAAACTGAGGGTCGTTACGGAGAATTGCCGAACCACAAAGGAATGGATCTATTATGCAAAAGCTGCCCTCCACAGCTGTTATGGCTTCGAATGGCAGGGTGACAATCTGCTTTTGGCTCGTGAAGCCGTATTGTACACCACTATCGAATGGTTCCTTTCTGCCTTTGACCGAATGCCCATGAAGCAGACCATCA
Source organism: Bacteroidales bacterium (assembly GCA_016286775.1). Taxonomy (GTDB): domain Bacteria; phylum Bacteroidota; class Bacteroidia; order Bacteroidales; family UBA3663; genus Liminaster. Next base: position 4,954 of record JAEEUA010000220.1, on the reverse strand, counting down.
ACCACTGGGCCTACATCATCTCCTGGAACCTTTGGCAGATGGACGGCACTACCCTATGCGTGCCCGGTACTCAGACCTACTGCCTCATTCGTGATTGGAAGCGCTGGGCTAATCGTTATCACAAGGATAGAAAAGAAGACTATGGCTACCGTTGTGAGACTTTCTACGAGCAGGTTTATCACAAGAAACCGCAGGTGAATCCTCAAACCGAAATAGATTGGTAAGGCTATGAAATACACCGATACTTTATGTCCACAGGTCATCTATGTATTCCGCATCAACGATGAGGAGCATAAGGGCTGCCTGAAGGTGGGGATGACCAAGCTGACAGGAGAATATCCAGACTTCAGCAAGCTAGAGTCAAATAGCAATATCCTGAATAATGTCGCTCGTGCCAGAATAGAGCAATATACATCTACAGCAGCCATCCCATACGACCTGCTCCATACCGAACTAAGCCTTTTCTTCAATGGATCTCATATTGTGGCTTTCGACGACCATCAGGTTCATGAGGTGCTGCGACGCTCCGGCATCAAGCAGAAGAAATTCGAATATGCCGATAAGGCAAAGGAATGGTTTATCACAGACCTTCAAACCGTCAAGAATGCGATCCTTGCTGCCAAACAGGGAAGGAATTCATTGCTCGCCGAAGAGAAGTCTTCTGGCAAGGATCCCATCATCTTTAGGCCAGAGCAGGAGAAGGCAATAAAGGCTTCAGTCAACAAGTTCAAGGAACCAGGAACACGCATGCTGTGGAATTGCAAGATGCGTTTCGGCAAGACACTTTCCGCTCTGCAGGTCGTACGTGAGATGAAGTTCAAGCGTTCGGTCATCGTTACCCATCGTCCTGTAGTCGATGCTGGTTGGTTCGAGGATTTTGATAAGATTTTCTGGGATCTTCCGGAATACCGCTATGGTTCGAAAAACAATGGGGAAGACCTGGTTACTCTGATTGGCTCGGACAAGCCTATGGTCTATTTTGCATCGATGCAAGATCTAAGAGGTTCGGCAGAGGTCGGTGGACAGTTCGATAAGAATGACCTCATCTACAAGACGCATTGGGACCTTGTCATCGTGGATGAAGCTCATGAAGGGACACAGACAGAACTTGGACAAAAGGTATTGAAGGCTCTTGTCAAGAAGAAGACTTGTGTCCTCAATCTTTCGGGCACACCCTTCAACATCGTATCCGATTACAATGAGGATGAAATCGTCAACTGGACGTATGTGGATGAACAGAAGGCCAAGGAGCAGTGGGATAAGGAGCATCCGCTTGAACATAATCCATACGGTGGACTCCCTCGCATGAACATGGCCATCTATGACCTTGGCAAGGTGTTTGACAAGCCCGAATATGAAGCCAAATACGGAAATATGCAGTTCAATTTCCGTGAGTTCTTCCGCACCGATCCTACCGGTAATCAGTTTGTGCATGAAAAGGATGTCAACGCATTCCTTGACCTTTTATGCAAGCCTGATCCGGAAACCAATTACCCATTCTCGACCAAGGCATATTGTGAGATCTTTCGTCATACATTCTGGGTTGTTCCAGGAGTGAAAGAGGCACGAGCACTCTCGTCCCTTTTGAAGAAGCATCCGGTCTTTGGCTATTACCAGATCATCAATGTAGCAGGGGATGGCGATGATGATAGCGAGTATTGTGAAGCACTCGATGCCGTTAAGACAGCTATCGGCGATCACCCGGAGGACACCTACACCATCACCATCTCATGCGGTCGACTGACTACGGGAGTCAGCGTCAAGGCCTGGACCGCTGTTTTCATGCTCAAGGGAGATGCTAAGACAAAGGCCCAGGGCTATATGCAGACCATCTTCCGCGTTCAAACACCTGCTACGATTGGAGGAAAGCGCAAGGAGGAATGTTACGTGTTTGATTTTGCCCCAGATCGCATCCTCACTGCCCTTGATGAAAGCATTCGTGCCAATTCCTATGCCAAGGCCAATAAGCCGGGCACACAGAAGGCTGTTCTTACAGATGAAGAGAAGGCTCAGATAGACGAGTTCATGCACTTCTGCCCCGTGGTTGCCTGGGATGGCTCTCAAATGCTGCCCTACAATGTAGCCCTTATGATGGAGCATTTGAAGCGGGTTCAGATTGAAAGGGTGGTACGCAATGGCTTTGAGGACGATTCCCTTTACAACAACGATTTCCTTATGAACCTTGATGATGAAGCCATCAAGCAGCTGGAGGACGTAAAGGGTATAATCGGCACATCCAAGGCACAGAAGAAGATGGGTGACCTCGTGATCAATGACCAGGGCCTCACTGGGGAAGAAGAGAAAGCATCTGATGACATCAAACCCAAAAAGCCTGAGCTTACAGAGGAACAGAAGAAGGCTAAAGCGGAATTGGATAGGCGCAGAAAACAGAAGCAGGCGGCTATTTCAATTCTGAGAGGCCTTTCCATACGTTTCCCCATGCTTATCTATGGTGCAGAGTTGAAGGATGAGAACGTAGGAATAACACTTGATAACTTCACTTCATTCATCGACAAGGAGTCTTGGGAGGAGTTTATGCCCCAAGGCATCTCGATGCAGCGTTTCTATGCTCTACGCAAGTATTATGATCCGGATGTCTTCAACGCCTGTGGCAAGCGCATTCGTGAAAAAGCCCGTTTGGCAGATAATCTTCCTCCGCTTGAACGTACTCAGCGTATTGCTGACATATTCGCCACCTTCCGCAATCCAGACAAGGAAACTGTGCTCACCCCTTGGCGAGTGGTCAACATGCACCTGTCTGATACAATAGGTGGATATGATTTCTATGATGAGCAGCACATTCGTCCCATTGAGGAGCCCAGGCTTGTGGAGCATGGCAAAATAACATGGCGCATCTTTGAGGGGCCAGACCCCCAGATTCTGGAAATCAACTCCAAGTCCGGTCTATATCCGCTCTATATGGCCTATTCTCTGTTCCGTGTCCGTCTTGAACAATGGGCTAATGCAGGATTGATTGCAAATCCAGCCAAACCTACATTTGAAGAACAGCAGACCATCTGGGACGATGTCGTTCATCGTAACCTCTTCATCTTGTGCAAGACACCGATGGCTCGCAGTATCACGAAACGTACATTGGTAGGTTTTAGAGATGTGAAGGTGAATGCCAAATATGAACCCAATCTTATCGAGACTCTTTCAGATTCAGAGCAACGAGAAGCTTTGATTACAAAACTACATCAAGGTAAAACATATTGGAAAGCAATTAAGGATAATATGATTCAATTCGAAGCAATCGTGGGGAATCCACCATATCAAGAGATAGGTGGATCTGGTGGAACTAATGATGCCCCTATTTTCCAGCATTTCTGTAATCTTGCAACAAATATTAAGCCATATTATATCTCTTTGATTATTCCATCAAAATGGTTTACTGGGGGGCGTGAATCATTGCTGGGTGATTTTCGTAAACGCATGTTGAATAGTAGTAAAATAGAAAGGATGATTGCATATAGCAATAGTCGTCAGCTTTTCTCCAATGTTGAAATAAAGGGTGGTGTTTGCTATTATTTAGAAAACACCAATTACCATGGCAAATGTGAATATACATTTATAACGGATTCAGAGATACAGTCTACAATTGTTGACCTCAGTTCTTTTGACCTATTTGTTCGAAATCCCAAATTGGAGCCAATTGTAGCCAAGGTTTTTAAGCAAATGCGAGAAGACAAGACAGAATCCGTAGAGACAATGATTTCGGCAGACACCCCTTTTGGTATTCCTACAAATCCATCAGGAAGTAAAAAGAATCCTTTCAGCCTAAGTCCAAATCTGACAGATGAGTACAACACTCCTGTCTTATATTTGAAAGACCATGATCGTGTTTATGGGTTTATTCGCAACTCTGATATTCGCAAAAATCGACAGGATATTGATGCAAACAAAGTATATGTTCCTAAAGCTGGAGGTTCTGGAAATGACAATCTGATTTTGGGCAAGCCAGTGCATGCTTTGCCTAATTCTGTTTGCTCTCAAACATTCTTATATGCAAAATTAGATAGTGAGAAAGAATGTGCGAACTTTGTCGAATACCTAAAAACTCGGTTTGTTAGGGCATTGATCTCTTCTATTAAAATAACACAAGATGCTGCAAGTGGCGTTTATCATTATGTTCCAAAATTAGATTTCCACGAATCCTGGACCGATGAAAAATTGTATGCAAAATATGGTATAACACCCGAAGAGCAAGCATATATTGAAAGTCTAATCAAACCGATGGAGTAATACTTATGATGGCGAAAGACGAAAAAACTGGCATCGTATATGTGCTGACCAATCCTGTTATGCCAGGGCTGGTGAAGATTGGCATGACCGAAAGAAATGAAATAGATGCTCGCCTAAAAGAATTATACACGACAGGTGTCCCCGTCCCCTTCGATTGTGCTTATGCTTGTAGAGTGAATCAGAAAGAATGTGCCAAGATTGAAAAGGCCCTTCATAAGGCTTTTGCTCCCAATCGTGTCAATGCAAATCGTGAGTTCTTTCGCATCAGTCCGGACCAAGCTATCGCAATCCTGGAATTATTTCATCACGAGGACGTGACTGATGAGATTACTGATGAGATAGAGAATGACCTGACCGAAGACGATAAGGCAGCATCGAAGAAGGCCAAGAAAAACCGTCCAGCTTTGAACTTTGCAGAGATGGGTATTCCAGAGGGTGCATCATTGCAATATGTTCACGATCCAAGCATTACCTGCGTTGTTGCTTCTGAACGAAAGGTAAATTATCACGGAGAGATAATGTCTTTGACTGCTCTTTGCCAAGATCTATTGGGCTACAAGCATGCTCCAGCTCCATGCACTCACTGGCAGTATAAGGGCAAGAAGCTCAGCGATATATATGATGAGACTTATCCTTTTGAAGAATAATAAATTGCAAATATAACATAACGACTAACAAATATGGATTTAACTATTATTGGTCACGTAATTGG
>JAEEUA010000219.1 GCA_016286775.1 Bacteroidales bacterium | reverse complement strand
TGGTGAATGCTGCACCGGAGAAACCATAACGAAGGTTGAGAGACCAGGTTCCAGCATCATATTGTGCACTTGCTGTCATTGCGGCCACCATCATCGTGGCCAGAAGGATAATCTTTTTCATTGTTCTGATATTTGATTTCTTGTGAAATTTGAATCTGTCTGTCTAATGTTCTGATTTTTTGAGCATAAATCGCCGCAAAGGTAAGGAAAATTTCAGTTGTTGCCAAATAATTTGTTCATTTTTTTAACAAAAATCGAAGAAAAAACTTCATGCGGTCGTTTTTGAACAACTTTTTTGCCATTTCATCCATTTCAATTACCGCTTTAGCGGTACATCCTGCTGCTCATTCTTTACCCTGCGAATCTCTTCTTTTCGGGGAATCATCTGTGTCTGGGCTCTCAGGAAGGTCAGCCCGCATACGAGCGAATACATGCGAATCATCTTATCTTTTGTTTTGATTGTTAAACGATGTTGTTGTGTCCTTGCCTCGCCAAGGGGTGCTTGTTCGGTTTTGACGGTGCAAAGGTAAGGGCTTTTTGCGGGTGCTCCAAATATTTTGACTATTTTCTTCACGACGTATAGCGACAGGATGGCCAAAAGACGACAGACGCGGCAAGACCCTGCTGGATCTGTCGCGTCCGTCACGATTTTTTGTCCGGAAATGGCTCTACAGGTACTCTCCACTCTCGATATCCTGGAAATAGGCGGTGATGTCCCCCTGTTCGGGAAGTTTGTCGAGATACGCCTTGCCTTCTGCAGGACTGATCGACTTGCCGTTCATCCGGCATTCGGTATAGATGCCATTGACCTTCAGGGCCGAAAACTCCTCGATCTGCTCGCCATCCTTGAAGGCGAAGACCTGGGTGCGAACGGTCATGCCGTCGGCAGGGCTGGAAAGGCACAAGTAGTACACATTGTAGTTACGGTTCATCTCCTTGGGCTTGAGCTGCGGTGTCTCAAGGGCCACAAGCCGGAACTGGCCGTCCTTGCGGATGAAAAAGGCCCCACGCTGGTCGAGGCTGTCGCGCAACCAGATCCATTCGTTGCTCGAGTCAATGTAGCAGTGGGCCCATTTGGTCAGTTCGACATCCTTGTCTTCCTTGGCTGCAGCGCCCCGATACAGTTCCTTCATCTTGGCAAAGTCGGCCTTCCAGACGGGAATCTCTTCGTCAATCATGTACTGGTACATGTCGAACTGATCCAGCACATATTTCCCGTCCTGCAAATAGGCCATGCCTACCGTGAAGCTCTCAACCGCCGAGCGGGTATAGCAAAGCTCCAGACCATTGGGGCCTTCGAAGGCACACTCGATGCAATTGGAGATGTACTCGCCCTCATCATCGACATTCCAGCCGAATGAGGTTTCCGATTCGTAATAGCCCAACACCTCGCACGCATAGATCTCGCTGCCATCGGCAATCACCTCCAGGGCGAGGCTGCGCTTGAACGATTCGGTCTTCGGAGCGTCCTTGTATTCGCCTTCAAACTGCAGGCAGCCCTGGATATAGCGATCGCCGATGGTGTTCATCCAGTAGGAACGCGAAGCCTTCATGCCATAGCGCTGCTCGAGCTTGGTCACGATGGAGTCGGGCAAGGGCAGCAGACTCTCATCGTTAATCGGTCCGATTTTGACCGGGAGCCGACGACGCGTCTGCAGGTAACTGTCGGTGACAGCAACGATGCACGACGCCTCGTCATTCTCGTCACTGGGGTTGACCAGCTTGTAGCGTGCGCACAACGAAGGGATCTCTTCGCGTCCATGCAGCTGCCCGATGCTGGGCGTATTGCCGTCGGGGTCCTTCAGCACCTCATCGAAGAAGGCGATGGGGACATCCGAATCGCCCATAATCAGGTGGGTATATTGCCTGGCACGACGGCGGAAAGCCTCCTGCTGGCTCCATGCCTCGTAGCATTCCTTGTAATACTCTTCATCAATCTTCTCTTTCGAGGGCTCCTCTACGTCTGTCCAATAGTTCATCTCAAAAAAAGACATCCGCTCGATGAGGAATATCGGCTTGGGGACGGTGTCGGTCACTATGCTGGGGCCGTCGGTGGATGTGGAGACTGAAGTCTGTCCTTCTGTCTTGCCCTTCTGCTGGCAACCCGCCAGCACCGCCATTGCACAGAGGGCAAGGAGTGCGGTTCGTTTCATCATTTCCATCTTTCTTGCAAATTAGTTATTTGGTTTTACGTTGAGGATCTTGTTGCCCTTTGTACGGAACTTATTGCCTGTCCATCGGAGCACCTCGGTATCTACTCCCGTTTCCGTATATTTTTTCGCGATGATATCCTTGCCGGTACGGGGCAGCTGCATGACTGTATTCGAACAATCGAACAGGGAGACGTCTCCGACACAGATGTCATCGAGTTCCACCTGCTTCATGCTTCGGGTTTCGGCATCGTAGAGGGAGAAGGAATAGCCGTCGTACTGCCCGCACAAGAACGTGCCGTCCTCGTAGCTTGCGATGCTCTGGGCCACCACCTTGTGCCGTCGGTCTGTACAGTTCCAATAGCACATCTCAGCCACCGAGAGATTCCCGTCCTGCCATTTCCTTTCGTAGCGCATATAGCCGCTGTTCTTGTCGAGGAGGAATGTGGTGTGGGAGGGCAATGTCTTGTTCATCCGATAGCGATGCCAGGCAGAACGTATGTCGCCGAGCATTTCGGGCAGCACATCGCCATTGCTAAAGTAGATATCCACGAAGTCGGCGATGGTGGGTTCGGCACCTTCAAAGGGGACCTGGATATAGTATTCGCCTTCAATCTCGACAGGAACGCAGTCGTAGCACTGGATGTTCTTTTTGCTGAGTCCGAATTTCGAACCGTCCCAGGCAAACCGATACTCTGTCACATCATCCCCGTAATACTCGACCACCTCAAGCTCGTCCCCCGTCTGGGGCAGCTCGTGAATGCGCATCATGTTCAGGTCTGTCACCTTGGGCAATCCGTCGATGGCCTTCTCATCGGGAGTAAGCCTGCAGGCTTGCGGGTCATAATCATAACTCAGGAGCAGTTCCTTGTCGAATCCGGCGTGACTGCCCAGCATGACGATAAGGAGGCTATGTCCATCGGCACACCGCCTGCAGCAGGCTTGCAACGTTTCGCAGGTTTCATCATCAAAGAACACCTCGATATAGCCGTTTCGGACATCATACAGCCCCGAGTAGCCCGACTCTTCGTGGTGCATCCCCTGGGCATTTCCCTTGGTCACCATGTCGAGCGCATCGCTCCCGGCTGCGGTGTGCCAGGTGCGGTCGAAGGCACGGAGCATCGTGGGCAGCGAATCGTCGTTGACATCGCGGATGGTCACATCGGCCCAACGCTGCTCAATCTCCTCGAGCGAGCTATCGGGTTGCGCCTGTGCCGGAATCAAGCCGGAAACAAGCAGCACAAGTGTAAGAAAGAGTCTCATCATAAGATACCAGTGTTATAAATTGTCCCATCATAGGATACCCGTTTCCGGGTCGAACGGTTCTTCGCCGATGAATCTTCCGCTGTACGAGAAGGTCTTGACCACCGAATAGCGGCCGCCCTCTGGATAATAACGATAATGGCTGAGTCGAATGCATTTATGCGTGGCGTCGCAATCGACGAACCCTTCGTTGGCAGGCAGCTGGATGATTCGCTGCATGTAGATATCGTAGATGTACGACCAGACGTTGCGCCCGTCGGGACAACCTTCGACAAAGACCTTGCCCGGGTCATTGGGGATGAGGAAGGCCCGGTCGCAGTCGCCTGCAGCAATCTCTTCGAGCGGCACCTCGAGGGCATTGGCATCGGTCATCTCCTCCCATCGCGGCTTGGCATCGTTGTTGGTATGGATGAGGAAGATCACCTTGCCCGTCTCCTTGTCCCTCAGCCACAGCGACCATTGGTTGGGATGGTCTTCGCTGACCTCGATATCGAGGTTGATGTAGAGTTCCATGTTACCCTGCTCATCGCGTTTGACGGCCGTCTTGGGCAAGGTCTGGGCGATGGCTTCGGGCATTTCGGCATCGCTCCAGGTATCGGAATTCGAAGCCTGGCCACCGGAAGACGACTCGACAGATGATGCCTCGATTGATGATGCATCGGGAGAAGACGTCTCGGAAGACGACATCTCTGCAGAAGACACCTCGTTGGATGACGCCTCAATCGTTGAACCCACGGCATCCTCCTTGTCCGCAACTGGCTCATTCGCCTGCCGCCTTATGCAGCTGCACAGCACCAAAAAGCACAACGGCAGCCATTTCATCGCCTTTTTCATGGATATTTCGTTTTAATCACCAGTCATCTTTAATCACCAGTCATCGTCGTCATTGCCGACCAGACCGTTCTTGATGGCTTCCTCCACCTTGTCGAGCACGGCATTCGAATAGGCATGCGTCATGACAAGGGCCTTGGCGCAGGTGCGTTTCTGCAAATCCTTGGGCACGAAGGGATAATGCCGGGCAATCTCCCACTGCTCATCGTAGAGGTTGGCATTGGTCTTGTCGTCTGCCTTGCGCTTCGAGTCGCCATAGGTGCGCTCGTCGGGCTCGGCAAGGCTGAACCAGCCGCCGCTGATGTCAGTCAGGATGTCATAATTCTGGACAGTGTAGGTTACGCGCACGCGTTCCTCCTTAATATCTATACGTATCACAGGCGTGATGCTCACCGAATAGGAGTTGATGGTGCCGATATGCTTCACGATGTTGTGAAGGGTCGATGAGATGATAATGCAGCCGGCCTCCTTGTCGTTGAGCGTGATGGCCTGCTTGTCCTGGAAGGTTGCAGTTGCCCAATAGTTGAGCGACACGTAGAGCTGCTGCTTTGTCTTGCCGGGAGCCTGGATGATCTGCTGGTAGGTAAGGCTCTCGTTCTTGTCGAGCGTAAGTGTCTCGGCAAGGTTGGCTGCAGCATCGAGCCACTTTTCACCGTAACGCTCCTTGGCATACTGCTCAAGGTCAGCTGCCTTCATGATCTGTGCATCCACTTGCATCGTAGCCATTATGGCGGCTACAGCCAACAAAAGTATCTTTTTCATTATTATTTGTTTTTTTAGAATAGTATCTATATTATCTATAGGAACTATAGTTACTATAGTCACTATAACCCGAATTGTTAATTGAAATTCTTCACCTGATCTCCCTCTCAAACGATTCGGTCTTGATCTTTCGTATCTGCTGCTCCTGTCGGGGCGAAAGGTAGGGATGGGTGTCAAAATAGTTTTTCTTGCAACTGTCGGCAAAATCCTCGATCCATTTCGACGAGAACGTCGTGCCGCTGATGAACATCCTGATGATGCCGAAGGCAAGCA
>JAEEUA010000026.1 GCA_016286775.1 Bacteroidales bacterium | reverse complement strand
GCCAGCATCATGCAGACCATCGGCTATGAACTTTGCGAAACAGTCGAAGATGCCGATGCCGTCTTTATGAACACCTGTTCGGTACGCGACAACGCCGAGCAGAAGATATATGGCCGGCTGCAGTTCTTCCAAAGCGTAAAGAACAAGCGAGCCAAAAGCCCGAGGGAAAGCAGCCAGCACAACCCGCTCATTGTGGGTGTACTGGGATGTATGGCCGAGCGTGTTCGTGATGGTCTCTTCGAACATGGTGCCGACCTCGTCGCCGGCCCTGACTCCTATCTGGACCTGCCCAATCTCGTGGCTGCTGCAGAAGCTGGCGAGAAGGCTGTCAATGTGCAACTGTCAACCACCGAGACCTACAAGGATATCATTCCAAGCCGTGTGGGCAACAGTCGCATCAGCGGATTCATCTCGATTATGCGCGGCTGCAACAACTTCTGCTCCTACTGCATCGTGCCCTACACCCGTGGTCGGGAACGTTCGCGCCAGGTCGATTCCATCCTCAACGAACTGCACGACCTCGAGCAGAAGGGTTTTAAGGAAGTGACTCTGCTTGGCCAAAACGTCAACAGCTATCGCTACTGCGATGCCCAGCGGCAACAAGGCATCGACTTTGCCGATCTCCTCGGCATCGTAGCCGATGCTGCACCTGGGATGCGCATACGCTTTTCTACCAGCAACCCTGAGGACATGAGCGATAAGATCCTGGAAACAATGGCTGCCCACAAGAACATCTGTCACCATCTGCACCTGCCCGTCCAGTCGGGCTCTTCGGCCGTACTCAAGAAGATGAACCGCAAGTACGACCGAGAGTGGTACCTCGATCGCATTGCTGCTGTCCGACGCATCATCCCCGACTGCGGACTCTCGACCGATGTCTTCTGCGGTTTCTGCGGCGAAACGCTCGATGACCATGCCCAGACGCTCAGCCTGATGCGAGAAGTCGGTTATGATTCAGCGTTCATGTTCAAATACAGCGAACGTCCCGGAACCTTTGCAGCACGTCATTATGCCGACGACGTCCCCGAGGAGGAAAAAATACGCCGTCTCAACGAGATTATCGCCTTGCAGAATGAACTCAGCCTCGAAAGCAATCGACGCGACATTGGCAAGACGTTCGAAGTGCTCGTCGAGGGCTATTCGAAGCGCAGTCGCGAACAGATGTGCGGCCGCTCGCAGCAGAACAAGATGATTGTCTTCCCAAAAGGCAATGCCAAACCCGGCGAGCTAGTAATGGTCCGAGTCACTGATGCTTCATCGGCTACCTTGCTCGGAGAAATAGTATAACTTTCTCCATCACGAATTATCGAATTAGAGAACATTTCTTGCCATCGCTCGACGGATGACCCCAATTCGATAATTCGCTAATTCGGGATAAAAGAAAAAACAGGCGCTACCCCAATCGGGATAGCGCCTGAACTTTGTCTTGAAAATTGTTCGTCATTCCCCTGACTGGGGAACAAGTAAGCAATTACTTGCCAGCGAGCTTGTCGCGGAGAGCTGCAAGAGCATCGATGTCACCAAGAGTAGTCTTCTCGATGGTTGGCATCGGAGTAGCAGCCTTCTCGGCAGCAGCAGCCTTGGCAGCTGCACGCTTCTCGGCGTTGGCCTTGCGCTGTTCAGCCTTCTGCTCGTCCTCGAAAATACGAGAGTGAGAGAGGATGATGCGACGATTGTCCTTCTTGAACTCAATTACCTTGAATTCAAGGGTCTCGCCCAACTTAGGCTGCGAGCCGTCCTGCTTCTGGAGGTGCTTGGGAGTAGCGAAGCCCTCAACACCCTCTTCGAGGCTGATGACTGCGCCCTTATCGATGAGCTCAGCGATGGTGCCATTGTGGATCGAACCAACGGTGTACTTCTCCTCGATAGCATTCCAAGGATTCTCCTCGAGCTGCTTGTGGCCGAGGCTGAGACGACGGTTCTCCTTGTCAATCTCGAGCACGCGAACAGAGATAGGAGCACCAATCTGGGTGAACTCAGAAGGATGCTTAACCTTCTTGGTCCAAGAGAGGTCGCTGATGTGAATCAGACCCTCAACGCCATCCTCGAGCTCAACAAATACACCGAAGTTGGTGAAGTTGCGAACCTTGGCCTCGTGATCGGAACCGATAGGATACTTCACTTCGATGCTTGCCCATGGATCCTCCTTCAGCTGCTTCAAGCCGAGCGACATCTTGCGCTCCTCGCGGCTGAGAGTAAGGATGACAGCCTCTACTTCGTCACCGACCTTAAGCAGATCGTTAGCTGAACGAACATGCTGGCTCCAGCTCATCTCAGAAACGTGGATCAGACCCTCAACGCCAGGTGCGATCTCAACGAATGCACCGTAGTCGGCCATCACAACAACCTTACCCTTCACCTTGTCACCAACCTTGAGGTCTGGATCAAGAGCATCCCATGGATGAGCAGTAAGCTGCTTCAGACCAAGGGCAATGCGCTTCTTCTCCTCATCGAAGTCGAGAATAACAACCTTGATCTTCTGGTCGAGCTGAACAACCTCCTTCGGATCGCTTACGCGGCCCCAACTGAGGTCTGTGATGTGGATGAGACCGTCCACGCCACCGAGGTCAACGAATACACCATAAGAGGTGATGTTCTTGACAGTACCCTCGATAATCTGGCCCTTCTGAAGCTGTGAAATAAGTTCCTTGCGCTTCTCTTCGAGCTCTGCCTCGATGAGCACCTTGTGGCTGACAACGACGTTGCGGTACTCCTGGTTGATCTTCACAACCTTGAATTCCATTGTCTTGTTGACGAATACGTCATAGTCACGGATTGGCTTGACATCAATCTGTGAACCGGGGAGGAATGCCTCGATGCCAAAGACATCAACAATCATGCCACCCTTGGTACGGCACTTCACGAAACCAGTAACAATCTCCTGGTTCTCGAGAGCCTCGTTAACACGGGCCCAAGATGTCGTAGCACGTGCCTTCTTGTGTGAGAGTACGAGCTGACCAGCACGATTCTCGGGAGAATCAATATAGACCTCCACCTCATCGCCGACCTTGAGGTCAGGATTGTAGCGGAACTCTGAAGCTGGGATCACGCCCTCGCTCTTGTAGCCAACGTTTACGATAACCTCACGCTTGTTGATAGCGGTTACAGTACCTTTGACTACTTCGTTAGCATTGATGCTGCTAAGGGTCTTGTCGTACTCAGCAGCCTGCTCTTCCTTACTTGCCGAGGTAAGGGTCTCGCCGTTCTCGTAAGCGTCCCAATCGAACTCTTCGATAGCGGTGTTCTTTAAATTGTTAGACATATAAAAAATTTCGTTAGGCCTGCCCTTTAGTGGGCAAAAGCGGCGCAAAGATACGAAAAATAAAATAGATAATCACAATTAATAATTAACAATTAACAATTGTGCAGAAAAAAGAAGACCGAAATGGCAAATTTGTCACTTCGGTCTTTCATTTCAGAGTTATTCATCTGCCTCGAAGGGCAAAGATTCTCAACGATTTACTCGAATATCAGATGGCTGCCATCAACGGTGAAGTGGAAGTAGAAATCCTCCATATCAACCGGGCTGATGCCGATGTAGTCCTGATAGTAGGTATTGCCATCGTTGCCCACCATGACACACCTTACGTCGGCTGTGCCGTCACCGGTATTGGTTACCGAAACGGTTACCATTGCCTCATCCATGGCTGCGAGCCATGCGGCCCAATCAACCTGACCGCCACTTGGGATGCAAGCCGCATAGCTGTCGCCCCAACCGTAGTTGTCGGCACGGACAACGGCGTATTCGGTGGCATCCAGACGGGTGAGAACTACACAGAAGTTGTTCCAGTTGGCAACTCCGTTGGTGAAGTTCTTGAAGCGCTGTGTGTAAGTGCGACCCGCAGGCACGTTGACAAACTCGGAATGTGCACCCCAGAAGGCTGTCGAGTTGTCCTCCTCGCCAATGACATTGTCGAACTCGATGTGGCTGCCATCCACGGTGAAGTGGAAGTAGAAGTCCTCGGGATCAACACCGCCGATGCCAATGTAGTCCTGATAGTAGGTGTTGCCATCGGTACCAAGCATGACGCACTTCACATCAGCTGTGCCATCGCCATTGTTGGTCACGAAAGTGGTTACCTTGGCACCATCCATAGCAGCGAGCCATGCACCCCAGTCAGCCTGTCCACCACTTGGGATACAAGAGCCATAGCCATCGCCCCAACCGTAGTTGTCAGCACGAACAACAGCATACTCACTGGCATCCAGACGGGTGAGAACTACACAGAAGTTGTTCCAGTTGGATATACCACTGGTGAAGTTGGTGAAGTTCGAAACGAAGGTCTCGTAAGGAGCAACCTTGACATACTCGGAATGAGCGCCCCAGAATGGTGTCGAGTTATCGGTGGCGCCGATGCTGGTATACATCTTGTCAACAACCTCAAACGTAGCATAGCCGATGACTGGCTGTGGGGCATTCTCGCCCTTGAAGGTCTTGTTATAGGCAGCCACAAGAGTCTTGATGCCCAAAGAAGAAAGTTCTGGAATTACCTCAATCGTAAGGTCCTCAGCAGAAACAGTCTTTGAAACTTGCTGCTCGAAATCGACCGTAGCAGTAATATTAGCCAAGAAATCAGCAAGTTCAGTACCCTGGAGCACCTTGCGAGGAACGCCATTCAGTTTCAACGAAAGTGGCAGCTTGTCCTCAGCAGAAGTGAAGCCTCCGATAGGCTCGATGTTCGACTGCAGGAAATTGATGCAGGATCCTTCGGGAACGAGGAAGGCACGAATCTTGTTATTTGACTCGTCAGCATTCAAATTCGGAAGAGCCGACTTGGCCTTGTAGGTCTTGGTGACTGTACCATTGGTGATCTTCACGACAAACGTACTGGGATCCGAACGGTCGATGGTGAGGGTAATACGTCCACCAAGTTTCTCAACACCAGCATCGGTATCACTACCGAAGGTGAGGTTGCTCTCTACGCAGTCGCGGTCGATGTAGTCGCCCCACTCGGAGTTGCCGCTGGGCTGGTTGTCATAACGAATGGCACCATATTCCTTGTAGTTGCCGGCGCCACGGTCCTCGTCGTTGCAAAGGATAAGTGCGAAGTTCTTGTAGGTGTTGGACGCGCTGGGGTTGATGTTCAGATTGAAAATTGCATTCCAGGTCTCGCCATCGGGAATCTGATAATACTTGGAGAATGCAGCCCACCAGCCCGTGGAGAAGTCTGGAGCACCAATCGTATATACATCCTCCTCCATGCCTTCGAGCTCTTCCTGCGGCTCGTTGGACTTGGAGTTGGCTATCGAGTCAGCACGTTCGGCAATCCAGTCGGGAGAATCGATGTTATAAAGGTCACCGCCCTCACAGCCCGTCAGCGCCAGTCCGAGAGCTGCGACGCCGAAGAGGGATGCTAATTTATTTAGATGTCTCATTTTCTTAAAATAAATAAGTGTCAGTTAATTCTTATTTGTTTAGAGGTCCACGACTGGATGAACAGTCCAACCTTTGCTTGAGAAGTAGGAAGCATTCGAAGTGCTGTTGTTAGCAGAGTTGCCTACAAGGTTCGGATTGTCATTAAGTGTGCCCTGGAAAATGGGCAGGTACTCATGACCTTCAACAAACGTGTCGTATGAGCTCTTCGAGCATCCGTCGTAGTTGACGGCATCCTTGGGGGTATAGCTGTAGGTGCCAGACTCATACTCAGCCTTGGTCCAGAAGTTGACGGCGGCATGCTGCTTGATCTGAGCCATGCGAGCAGCATCGTAGAAGAAGCCCCAGCGAATCAGATCAAGACCACGACCATATTCGCAGCCGAACTCCTTCGGGCGCTCCACGTTAGCAATCTGCTCAAAGAGCTTGTCCTTCGAACCGAAGTCGGCAAGATTGAGACCGGCGAGACCAGCACGGGCACGAACCTCGTTGATCCAATCGATAGCCTGCTGGTTAGGACCATTCACCTCGTTCTCGCACTCTGCAGCACGGAGAAGCACATCAGAATAGCGCATCATACGGAGGTTGATACCATCGTGCAGACCAGTAACCACCTTGTCATAAAGACCGGTGCGAAGGTTGGTCCACTTGGCAATCGGAAGACCACCAAAGTTATTGTTGGTCACGATGAATGCATCTGCCGTCATAGGCACAGTGAAGCAGACATTGCCATACTCAAAGCCCTCCCATTCGGGCTCGTAGGTGCCGATGGTCCAGTAGAGACGTGGATCGAGGCTGCCATTGGTGGTACGCTCTGCCTTGAAGAGGTTATAGAGCCAGGGAGAAGCCGAAAGGTCAGCCCATCCACCGAAGTCGCCGGGGCCGAAGTTACTCTCGATAGCAGAACCCTGGGTGGCATTGGCACTGGTGTTGACAGGAGTCCACTCGTCGTCGGTGCCCTGCGAGTCATGATCGAGGAACTGTACCTCGAAGAGGCTTTCCTCGTTGTTCTCGTAAGCGGGGCCTTCGCGGAAATTGTCACCGTAATTGGCCATCAGCTTATAACTGCCATAGCGCTTGCCGATAATGTCCTTCAGCACGGCAAGAGCATCAGCGTACTTGTGGCGCTGCATGAGGACACGAGCATAGTAGCCGGCAGCCGCACCACAGGTAGCGCGTCCCTTGGCCCACTCACCTCCCTGGTCACGCGATGGGAGAAGTGTCATAGCCTCCTGGAAGTCAGCCTCCACCTGGTCAAGAACACGATCGTACTGAGCGAATCCATCTGTTTCACCTTCCTGCACATTGGAGGCATAAAGACCGTCAAGTGTCGAATAGGCACCGAAATCGGTGATTAGTGCCGGGTTCTGATAGTAGTTCGCCAGGTTGAAATAAGCAAGGCCACGGAGGAAGAGCACCTGGCCCTTGATGCGCTTGTATTGGTCGGTAAGTGTACTGTTATCTTCCGGGCAACGCGAAAGGACATAGTTGGTAACGGTGATGGTATAGTACCAGTCGCGCCACGACCACTGACCGATTTCATCGGTGATAGGCTCGTTGAGGTCATCGAAAGGCATGTACCAGACCTGCGAGGAGTTCCATACCTCGTCACCACGGCACACATCGATATTGTAACCAACACGGGCGTAAGTGCCCTCCATGCGGATATGGTTATAGGCAGCAACCACGGCTTCCTCCAGATCGGCGGACGTGTTGCCCCAGGTACTGGTAGTCTGCTGGTTGGGATTGATCAGGTCGAGCTTGTCATCGCATGAAGTCATCACGCCGAGACCCAACAATAATGCAAAGGATATTCTATATAGTTTCATATTCTTCAGTTTTTCAATGTTTCGTCATGTTCTCGACTTAGAATGAGAAGAGGATACCGGCCATGAAGGTGCGTGGCGTTGGGAACGAACAGAAGTTGTAGCCCGGGGTGAAGGTGCCGCCAGCATAATCGACATTATAGCCATGATAGCCTGTGATGGTGTAGAGGTTCTGAGCCGAACCATAGATGCGTACACCAGAGACATAACCGCCAAACCACTTGTCGGGCAGGTTGACACCAAGTTCAACATTGGCAATCTTCCAATAGGCAGCATTCTGGATCTTGCGGTCGCTGAAGAGGTCGTTCCAGGCCAGCGAAGCATTGTTCGAAAGGTAGGTGCGAGGAACATCCGACACGTAGCTCGAACCTTCCCAACGGTTGGCATCCAGCATGCCCACCTCCTTGTTGCCATAACCATAGCAGGAGTTGAGGCTATTGTAGATGTCGTCAGATACGTGGTAATCGAGAGCTCCGAAAGTCGAAATGCTGAGATCGACGCGCTTGTACTCGAAATGAGCACTCAGACCGAAGTTGATCTTTGGCAGACCGCTGCCAAGCACTACCTGGTCGTCACCGTTGACGATGCCGTCACCATTCATATCCTTGTAGAGGCAGTCGCCGACGTTGGCTCCATCCTGGCGAGCCACAGCATTGTGCTCGTTGAGTTCCTCCTGGGTGCGGGCAATACCCTCATAGACCCAGCCGTAGAACTGGCCGATTTCATCACCCACGTAGGTAGCATAGGCACCACTGATAAACGCATCGGTACCGAAGCCAAGCGATGTTACCTTGTTCTTCAGGGTGCTCAAGTTGGCGCTGATATCATATTTGAAAGGATTATCGTGATTGCGATAGGTCAGCGAGAACTCGAGACCGCTGTTCTCCATCGAGGCAGCATTCATCGTCACGCTTGTGTTGGCAAAACCTCCACTGGCAGGAACGGGAACCGAATAAAGCAGGTCTTCGCTGACGTTCTTGTACCACTCGGCTGTGAACTCGATTCGGTTGTTGAACATGGCGATGTCAATACCGGCATTCGAAGTCTTCTTCTTCTCCCAGGCAATCTTCTCATTCACGAAGGTTGTGAGGGCCGAACCCAGCACGGGAACATTGCCAAAGCTGTAGGTCATATTCTTGCGCATCATGGTGGCCTGGAACTGGTACTCACCGATGTTCTCGTTACCAAGCACACCATAGCTGCCACGAAGCTTCAAGAGGTTGATGACATTCTTGCTCACCTTGAACCAGGGCTCGCGGTCGATACGCCAACCGAGAGAAACCGACGGGAAGGTCTCCCAGCGGATGTCCTTGGTCAGACGGGAGCTGCCGTCACGACGAACGATAGCCGAAATCAGGTAACGGCCGTCGAAGTCGTAATTCAAACGGGCAATGTAGGAAGCAAGGGCATGCTTGGCCTCGTCGGAGGAAGCATCACGCGTGGTGGCATTCTGAATCTGCAGGAAGTAAGGTTCTGCAAGGTTCACACCCCAGGCATTCAGATTATTCCAGTTCTCCTCTTCGAAGGTCTGGCCGACCACGAGGTTGACGTGATTGCGTCCGATGGTGCCGTCATAGGTCAACGTGTTCTCGATCAGCGCGTCGGATGCCATGCGTGCATTCTTAGTCAGACGCTCGTTGCTCTTGTCGAGATAGACACGGTTGCTCTGAATCCATGCCGAAACCCATGTCCTGTCGCGGGCATGCATTTTGCTATAGGAAAGGTTAATCTTATAATTCAGTTTGTGGTTCTTGCTCTCGACGCCAAACATGCCAAGGAGGTCAACGTCAGCCGAACCAGTGCCGACAATGCGATCGACGACTGTATTGCGGGTCAGCAGGTTGTTGACGAGCAAGGGGTTCGAAGCAGAGATATCACCATGTACTGTATCGTAGTAAACGCCGTAGCCATAGGCATCGTAGTTGAAGCTGCTGGCTGAACCAACCATATCGTCGAGCACCCAGGTAGAATTGTCATATGCCTTGATGGTGGGCTGCATCAACAGCGTTCCACGCAGCACGTTGGTCACATCGCCATAAAGCCCCTGCACATACTCCGAAGCGTTGGAAAGGCCCATGCCGTCCTGGTTGGAGTGCGAATAGGTGAGGCTGGTACGGAACTTGATGAACTTGGTATCCATCGAGTTGTTCACACGGGCAGTATAGCGCTCGTAGTTGGGGCCTGCTCCTTCGAGGGTACCCTTCTGGTTGTAGTAGTCAAGGCCCACATTATAGGTATTGTGGGCACCGCCACCGCTGAGGTTCACATTGTGGTTCTGACGAATACCCACCTTGAACACTTCATCAAACCAGTCAGTATTGGTAGCATCGCGGAACTTGTAGCTGCCGTCGCCCTGCATGCTGTAGCCGCCGGGGAGTGGAGTACCCGAGTTGGCAGCAGCCTGACCCAGATAATTGCTGTACTGGTCGGCATCCATTACGTCATAAACGCCCTTGCTGATCTGATCGACACCGAAGTAGCCCTTGTAATCGACCTTCAGAGGCTGGTCCTTCTTGCCGCCCTTGGTGGTGATGATCACCACGCCGTTGGCTGCACGCGAACCATAGATGGCACCTGCCGATGCGTCCTTGAGCACCTGGATGGTCTCGATGTCATTGGGCGAGAAATCGCGGATAGTGGTACCCATCGGCACACCATCGATGACATAGAGAGGAGCCGTGCTGCCGAACGAGCCGATACCACGGATGCGCACCGACGGATCTGCACCAGGCTGGCCATCGCTGGTGATCTGTACGCCAGCGACCTTACCCTCGAGCATGGTCGAGATATTCGAGTTGGAGGATTTCTTCATTTCATCCGCATTCACGATAGCAACCGAACCGGTCAGGTCGGCCTTCTTCTGTGTACCGTAACCTACGACAACGACCTGTTCAAGGATCTCGCTGTCGGAAGCCAGCTGGATGGTAGGAATCGTGGTGCGACCATTGACTTGCACCTCCTGATTCTGGAATCCCACATAGCTCACCTCGAGCGTAGCATTGGGATCAACGCTCAACTCAAAATTACCGTCAAGGTCGGTAATCGTGCCTGTGCCCGTGCCCTTCACCTTGATGGTAGCACCAGTGAGAGGCTCACCCATGTCGTCAACAACTTGGCCCGTAACAGTAATGTTAGGAGCCGGTGCCTCTAAGGCCATTGCCGGTGTAGGATGAATCGCTACGCCGCCCATGGTACTCAGACCAAGCATCAATAAGAATAGTTGCTTTTGCATTGTAACTTTAATTTAGTGTTAGTTATGAAATTGTGTTAATAGTTTGATATGCTATCATTCATACAAAAAACAACGCGATGCACAATCTAACGCATGAACATGGTACATGTTCAGCGTACAAATGGCAACGGACTCAAAAAAAACAATTGTCAGATGTGTGTGATAAGTTGTTAGTTGTAGATCCACGCTAAAAAAATGACTATCTTTTTATCCGAATGGTGATTCAAACAAAAATGTGTCAGAAATCATGCGCAAAGATATAGATTTTTTTTGAAACACTAACATTTTTTTTCAAAAAAAAGTACTTTTATATCAAAAAAAGGCACAAAAGGCACTATTTCGTCCCCAAAACAACAATAAATCACTCGGTAATTGGCAATAATTCAAAAATAATTTCTATCTTTGCATCGAAAAAAGAAGACATTTTCGTTTATGATATACACATTATTTCACGCACATTTTAAATAAATATCCACACGATGAAAACTAATTTTGCTTCCGTTGCCCTGTTAGCTCTTGGGGCAATGACCCTTGCCTCTTGTGGCAATCAGCCGACGACCCCAACCAGCGAATTGCTCGTCGAGGCCAATCAGCCAGGAGCTGAAATCAAGAACACCATGTATGGCATCTTCTTCGAGGACATCAACTATGCCGCCGATGGTGGTCTCTATGCCGAGATGATCAAGAACCGTTCGTTCGAATTTCCGCAGGCCTTGATGGGCTGGCAGGCCTTTGGCAAGGTCGAAGTGCGCAACGACGGCCCATTCAAGCGCAATCCGCATTATGTCCGCCTTTCTGATCCCGGTCATGTTCACAAGCGCACCGGCATCGAGAACGAGGGCTTCTTCGGCATTGCCACCAAGGCCGATGCCGTCTATCGCATCAGCCTCTGGGCTCGTTGCCCCAACGGTGGCAAGAGCACACTGCTCATTTGGCTTACCGACAACGACTCGATGGGCGAAACCCAGGAGACTGCTTCGGCCCGCATCGACGTCGAGGGCAAGGAGTGGAAGAAGTACACCACCGAAATCACCGCCAAGGTGACTGCCGACGACCTCGCATTCCGCATCTTCCTGCGTGGCTTTGACGAGAAGGAACCAATTGTGGTTACCGACCTCGAGCATATCTCGATGTTCCCGAAGGACACCTGGAAAGGACGCGAGAACGGCATGCGCAAGGATCTCGCACAGGCACTTTGCGACCTCAAGCCCGGTGTATTCCGCTTCCCAGGCGGTTGCATCGTCGAGGGCACCAACCTCGAGCAGCGCTACCAGTGGAAGAACTCGGTAGGTCCCGTCGAGAATCGTCCCATCAACGAGAACCGCTGGGAGAACACCTTCCCCTTCCGCCTTTATCCCGACTATCACCAGACTTATGGTCTCGGTTTCTTCGAGTTCTTCCAGCTTTGCGAGGACTTCGGTTGTGAACCATTACCTGTCATCAGCTGCGGTCTGGCCTGTCAGTTCCAGAACGAAATCAAGGACGAGGCCAAGGTACACGTTGCCCTCAAGGACCTGAAACCCTACATCCAGGACGCTCTTGATCTCGTGGAATTTGCCAATGGCGATGTCAACACCAAATGGGGCAAGGTTCGCGCCGAAATGGGCCATCCCGAACCCTTCAACCTCCACTACTTGGGTGTAGGCAACGAGCAATGGGACTACGATGAGGCTCATGGTGGCAACAATCCCGCCTTCACCTCCCGCCTGAAACTTTTCAGCGATGCCCTTCGTGCCGCTTATCCCGACCTCAAGCTCATCGGTACCACCGGTCCTAACTCCGAAGGTTGGGACTTCGACCTCCTGCAGCCTCGCATGAAGGAGCTCAAGGTCGATCTATACGATGAGCACTACTACCGCGACGAGGAGTGGTTCCTCAGCCACGGTCATCGCTACGACAACTACGATCGCGAGGGTCCCGCAGTCTTTGCCGGCGAATATGCCTGCCACGGCAAGGGCAAGAAGTGGAACCACTTCGAGACCTCACTCTACGAAGCTGCCCACATGACCGGCATCGAGCGTAATGCCGACATCGTTCACATGGCTACCTACGCTCCCCTCTTTGCCCACGTCAAGGGTTGGCAGTGGCGTCCCGACATGATCTGGTTCGATGGCCTCCGTTCGATGAAGTCCGTTTCCTACTACGTGCAGCAGCTCTATTGCCACTACAAGGGCACCAACGTCCTGCCCATCACGCTCGATGGTAAGGTTGCAGCCGGTGACCCCGACCAGAATAGGCTCTTTGCTTCGGCTGTCGTTGACAATGGTTCGGGCGAATACATCGTCAAGGTCGCCAACACGGGCAACCTCGACCAGACCATCGCCGTACGTTTCAATGGCCTCGATGGCATCAGCTCGGCCCGTCAGATCCTGCTCCAAAGCGATGATCTCGATGCCGACAACACCCTTGACGAACCCGAGAAGATTGTGCCCGTCGAGAGCAACATCACCGCCAAGGGAAATGTCCTCAACGTCACCCTAAAGGCCAAGACCTTCGCTGTCTTTATTGTCAAGAAATAAGTCTTTTTTCGGAGTACTCGGAATTATCGGATTATTCTGAGTATTCCGATTATTCTGAGCACCCCGATTTTTCAGAATACTCCGACTCCACCGACTACACATATTATAATATATAAATATGAAACACCTCCTAATCTTAGCACTCTCTGCTGCAGCGCTTCCCGCATTGGCCGATACCGTGCTGACCGATGCCGACCTCGTGGGTGTCTGGCACACCAAGAACTACAGTCAGCGCATCGTCTGCCACGACCCCTCGGTCTTCATGGACACCATCAATTTCGAGAAGACATCTCCTCGATACTACATCTATGGCTCTCACCTCGGAGCCGGTTATACCTCCCCTACCAGCAACTACCAGAACTGGACCGCCTTCGGCAATGGCGAGACCAGCAACTGCTCGCTCTTTGCTGACCTCAACGGCAATCGCGTCAACTTCTCCAATGCCTACAATACGCACGCCATCAAGAAAGTGAAGAACTATCAGGGCAACGAAGTGGATTTCGGAAACTTCAATGCCCACGACTGGCAGTACAAGGGCGACAACATCCAGGGCAACGAGTGGGCTCCCGATGTGATCTACAACCCCACGATGAAGAAGTGGCTGATGTACATGAGCATCAATGGCGACCATTGGGCCTCGGTCATCGTCTGCATGACTTCCGATTCGCCGCAAGGGCCGTGGATCTACCAGGGCCCCGTGGTCTTCTCCGGCTTCCAGGGCTCCTATGCCCACAATGGCTTCGACCGCACTCAGGACTACAAGCACACCGACCTCGAGATTGCCATCGGCGAACAGGCTTCGCTGCCGCAGCGCTACAACGTTTCGAGCAAATGGGGCGAATATTACCCCAACTGCATCGACCCCTGCGTCTTCTACGATGAGGAAGGCAAGCTCTGGATGAGCTACGGTTCCTGGTCAGGCGGTATCTTCATCATCAGGCTTGACCCGACGACAGGTCTGCGTGACTACACCATCACCTATCCCCTGCAGATCAACAACACTGATTCCTCCTCGACTACAGCTGATCGCAACATGACCTGCGACCCCTACTTCGGCAAGAAGATTGCGGGTGGTTACTATGTCTCGGGTGAGGCTTCCTACATCGAGCACATCGGCAACTACTACTACCTCTTCATGAGCTATGGTGGACTGGTTGCCAATGGTGGCTACCAGATACGCGTCTTCCGCAGCGACAAACCCGATGGCCCTTACAAGGACTGCTGTACGGCTGCCGGCCAGTCGGCCATCTACGACAAATACATCCTCAACTATGGCCGGAACATCGGTCGCTGCATCGGAGTGAAGATCCTGGCCAACTACCAGTGGGATCCCATGCCTACTGCCGAACTGGCTCAGGGCCACAACTCGGCCATCGTCGATCACGAAGGTCGTGCGCTGCTGGTCTATCACACCCGCTTCAACAACAATACCGAAGGACACCAAGTGCGCGTCCATCAGCTGTTCGTCAACGAGGATGGCTGGCTCGTCACAGCTCCCTACGAATTCAGTGGCGAAAAGGTCTCGACAGCCGACATCGCATCGAAGCAGCTCTATAATGCCGACGAGGTGGCTGGTGACTACCAGTTCATAGCCCATCCCTACAACCAGGACACCGACAACAAGGCCTTCGAATCGCCCGTCACCATCCACCTGAACAGCGATGGCACTGTCACAGGCCCATACACAGGTTCGTGGCAACTCGTCGATGGCACCAGCTACATCAACCTCTCCCTCAAGGGCAACCGTACAGGCAATACCCAAGTGGAGTTCAAGGGCGTGCTGACTCGTCAGACCATCGACTACACCGACATCTCGGCCCTCTGCTTCACCGCTCTCAGCTCAAGCAGCGGCAACGTTTCGACCTCCAACCATTCCCGTGGCCTCCAGATTTGGGGCAGCAAGGCTGATGCCAAGGCTGCTATCAAATACACCCTCGACAAGGTAAGTCTCAGCACCAAGGTCAACTCCGACCTCACGCTTCCTGCAGGAAAGCTGGGTGCTACAATCGAATGGACATCGAGCAACCCCAGCGTTCTCACTAACGAAGGCAAGATTGTCAGCAACGGCCAGGCCACACTGACAGCCACTATCCGCAAGGACGGCTACGTCTATACCAAGGACTTCGCTGTCACCGTCGATGGTGAGGCCACTCCGACCTACTTCCCCGAGTGCGGTGCCAAGGACTTCAGCAACGGCTGGTGGCAAACCTTCTCTGCTACCTATACGCTCAAGGCTGGTTCCCAGTGCAACTTCAAGTTCTACAACTACACCAAGGGTGCAGAGAACTGGCAGAACTGGGCGCTCTACGGATGCAAGTCCTTCAGCAATGGCAACATCTCCAATGAGTACTTCGGCGTACGTTGTGACAACTGGGACAACACCACAGGTTCGAACACGGGCTGCACAAGCAACTACAACTGGGACACCTTCAAGTCCGACATGGATGGCTCGCTGGTCGATATGACATGCAGCCTCGGCACCAATGGTGCTTTCGAAATGAAGGCTACCATCACCACCAAGACTGGCATCGTCTATAACTACACCTACAAGAAGAACATCAGCGCACGTCCCGCCGAAATCGTGCTCTTCTTCGTCACCGAAGCTGCCTGGATCGGCCCCGATGGCCCCAATGGCGAGAGCCTTGGCATCGAGGATGTAAAGCTCGACGAATCGGTTCGCTCGGCCACCGACGGCATCTACGACCTCTATGGCCGCCGTCTCAACGGCATCCAGCGCGGTTTCAACATCGTGAACGGCAAGAAGGTCATCATCCGATAAGTCTTTGAATACGAAAAAGAGAAGCATCTGAAACCAACATGTCCTCCAGGGTATCCTTGGGGGACATATTTTTTTGTGCATAAATAGTCAAATTGTATTATCGGGAATGCTGAACGAAAGAAAATCAGGGCAAAAATCTCAAAATTATCATTTTTTGAACCACAAATAGACGACGACACCTCAAAATAGTGTATCTTTGCACTCCCAAAAACAACTTCATAAACTATTTTGTATGAGAAACTATTTAACTTTCGCGTTGCTATTTTCCTTGGCGCTCTCCTCGTGCATCAAGGACGAACTGCTGAACACCGAATGTGACATCGTGAGCGCTTGGGTAGAAGGCGAACAATATGCCTCCAATTTCTACCATCCGTCACAAATGCACCTCGACAACATCTCGTCTGCCGAGAAAGAGATCGTCTTCTCGGTACGCTCCCTCATCTCTCTTCCCAAAAAACTTCCCGTCAATTTCACCATCACGGAAGGTGCTACCATCCAGCCGGCCAGCGGTTCGGAACAGGACTTCACCCAAGGCCCCGTGACTTATGTTGTCACCTCGGAGGATGGCGAATGGAAACGCGAGTACAAAGTGACTTTTAAGGAGGCTACTATGCCCACCTACAAATTCAGTTTCGAAACCTACGAGACGCTTGAGTGGGAATCCAACTTCTACCACAACTTCTACGAAATCTCTCAGTCGGGCCAACGCCTCAACATGTGGGCTTCAGGCAACCCAGGAGCCGTCTTAATCAAATTAGGGACAAAGCCCGAAGATCAGCCCACATACTCTACCCCCGATGGTTATGCGGGCCGTGGTGTTTGCCTCAACACGCAGGGTACTGGAGAAATCGGCCAGACATTCGGCAAGCCCATTGCAGCAGGCAACCTCTTCATGGGCCGATTTATCTTCGACAACGTGTTATCCCAACCTCTCAAGGCGACAGAGTTTGGCTATGCCATGGACCGCGAGCCCGTTCGAGTGACTGGTTACTACAAGTACAAGCCAGGTCCCGTTTTCACCGACAAGAACATGAACACATTCCCCAATCGCACCGACGAAGCAAGTATCTATGCCGTTTTCTATCGCAACGTGGACAGTGAAGGCAATAAAGTATTTCTCTATGGCGACGACGTGCTCACCAGCCCGTATATCGTCAAGAAGGCCGAGGTGGCAGCCCTGCCTCCTACCGACGAGTGGACTCGCTTCGAAATGTTCTTCGAAGGCCAAAACGCCGACGATGAATTAGTCAAAAACCTGGGCTACAACTTGGCGCTCGTCTTCTCGTCGAGTAAGGAAGGTGCTTCGTTCGAAGGAGCTATCGGCAGCACACTCTATATCGACGAAGTGGAAGTATCATTTGAATTACCCGATAACGATTGACACGAATCATGAAAAAGATTATAATCTGTCTGGCAGGCAGTTTGCTTCTCGCAAGCAATGCCTTTGCCTTTGAACCAAGCGATAAGAAGATTGACGTAATCGTACGTGCAGGCTACAGCATCGGTGGCACAGCCCCGCTCGGCATTCCTGCCACGATTCGAAGCATCGATGCCTTCCGCCCCACAGCCTCGCTGATGGTTGGAGCCGACGTGAAGCTGGCCTTGAAGGACAACTGGGGTCTGATGACCGGTCTGCATTTCGAGAACAAGGGAATGGACGCCAAAGTGACCACCAAGGGCTATCGCATGGAGGTAGTGAAAGGCGACAGTCGTATCGAAGGTCTCTTCACAGGCCACGTCAAGCAGGAAGTGACCGAATGGATGCTCACCCTGCCCGTCCTGGCCACCTATCAGCTGGGCGAGAAGGTGACGATCAAGGCTGGTCCCTACGTTTCGGTACTCCTCTATAAGGATTTCAGCGGCATCGCTTCGGACGGATATCTGCGCCAGAGCAATCCTACAGGCCCCCGCATCAACATGGGCGACAAGGAAGGCGAATGGGCAACCTACGATTTCAGCGACGATATGCGCAGCGTCCAGATGGGAATCGCTGTGGGGGCCGACTGGAACGTGACTCGTCACTTCGGCCTTGCAGCCGACCTCAGCTGGGGTCTCACGGGTATCTTCGGCAGCGACTTCAAGACTGTCGAGCAAACCCTCTACCCCATCTACGGCACCATCAGTGCCTATTGGAAGTTCTAAGTCAACGAGTCAACAAACTCATCAGATAAATAAAGTAAGCGGGTCGTCGATTGTTCGATGACCCGCTGATGTTTTGTTGCTGACTCGACCTTGTTATTTTAATCCCCTTTTCGGGGATGGTTCCGCCCAATTTCAAACCGTTGTTGTAAAAAAGGGCACAAAAATTTGGATATACAAAGAATTGTTTGTACCTTTGCCGCGTGAATCACACACAATCCCTTAATCCATAACAAAACACTACCATCATGAAAGAAAAAGTATTACAAGCAATGCGCGAGGCTGGCAAACCCGTCTCGGCTGGTGATGTGACAAAGGCTCTCGGTGCCGACCGAAAGGAAGTGGACAAGGCTTTCGCCGAACTGAAGAAGGAGGGCGCCATCGTATCGCCCGTTCGCTGCAAGTGGGAACCCGCCAAATAAGCCAGTGCTATGGAGATCAAAGCTATCCGCATGTTCGACGGCGGCTTCATGAACCAGCCGTTTGCCTTTGGTGGCGAAGAGGGCAAGGATGCCTTCGACGAACAGATTATCTATCGCAGCAGTCTGCAGAACTTCCTCATCGACACGGGTGACGAAGTGATTCTCGTCGATACAGGCTTCAAGGCCGGATTCCCCGCACCAGCCAAGAAACTGGGTGCTCCGCTCTATATGGGCGAACCGATTGCCGACTACAAGTCTGCCTTCGAGGCTTTGGGCTATAAGCCCGAGCAGGTGACCCGCATCCTCATCACCCACAAGCATCCCGACCACACTGATGCCATCGCACTCTTCCCGAATGCCAAGGTATATATCTCGCCCGAGGATGCCGACGCCATGAAGCTGCCCGAAGGCGGCAACATCGTTCGAGCAACCTACAACGACTCGTTCAAGAACTTCCCGCGTGCCGAGAAGGTCATCGACGGTCTCTGGTTCATCGAGGCCAAGGGTCACACCAAGGGCAACAGCATCATCATCCTGGAATGCGACGGGCTCTTCTACATGTTCCATGGCGATGTGACATACTGCGACGCCGCCCTGAAGGCCAACAAGCTGAGCATCGTCTTCGAAGACAAGGCCGCAGCCCGTGTCACTCTCGACCGTGTGCGCGAATTCATTCAGCAGAATCCCACAGTCTATCTCTCCACCCATTGCCCCGAGGGCTACGAGAACCTGGAGATGAAACGCGTGATGAAGCTGTAAAACTACATTGTTTTAGAATTACGAAAATTACGAAAAAGGCGAAATAAACGAAAACTTTTTTCTACATCAAAAATAAGCACGAAAAGATCGAGAATCATTTTCGTGCTTTTTCGTGTTTTCGGTTTATTTCAAAATTATTCCTTCATTTTGTAGGAGAAGCGCCTTGCACTCAACACCACCCGCATACCCTGTGAGCGAACCATTCGTGCCCACCACCCGATGGCAGGGAACGATGATCGAGATGGGATTGTGTCCGACCGCTCCACCCACAGCCTGTGCCGACATCGACGGGATTCTACGTTCTGCAGCGATACGTCGTGCTATGTCTCCATAGGTCAATGTGTGTCCAAAAGGAATGGTGAGCAGTTGCTCCCAAACCTGTCGTCGGAAGTCACTGTTCGTGCGCATCACAAGAGGTGGTGTAAAACCAGGATCCTTACCCGAGAAATAGGTGTCGAGCCAACGTCGCGTCTGTTCAAAAATGGGAAGTTCGGGGCGTTCCTCATGCTCAGGGCAAAGAAGGGTATCGGCAAAGTACTTCTGCCCATCGAACCAAAGTCCGACAAGCGCAGTCCCCTCGGAAGCCATCGTAATGTTTCCAAGGGGACTATTATAATGTGCAATATAGTCCATCGTACAAATAATAATGGAGCAAGCTCCTTTAATCGATCACTACACCATTACGCTGCTTCCAGTCGATGTAGTACTGGGGCTCTTCGAGCATAAGCTGTTGTTTCTGGTCGATGAAGAGCTGGATGGTGGAGGCCCTGCAACAAAGGGCATCGTCGCGTTCGCGGCGAATCTCGTAGCGAAAATCAAGACGTGCGCCCAATTTCGGCACGTAGGTGGTGCGTATCACAGCCACATCGTTCAGTTCCAGGGGACCATAGTACTTGACATGCACATCGACGATGGGAGCCAGGATGCCAGCCTTCACCATGTCGGCATAACCGATACCCGGAAAGTGACGACCAAAAGCCTCGCGTCCATCCTCCATATACTTGATGTAGGAACCATGCCACGCACGTCCCATCGAGTCGATTTCGCTGAACTTGACAGGAATCTTCGTAACGTCTTCCAGTTTCATACAGCCTTATTTCACTTCGAACACCGAGTCAGCGACAGGAGCATCCATCTTGTAGTTCGACAGCTCATAAAGGTCGTAGTTGCCCGACTTGCCATTGAGTCGCACGCTGCGCAACTCGCCTGCCTGGGTATCGATGACGATGACAAACGACTGATAGACGAGCTTGCGACGTTCGGCAGCATTGCGCGTGATGGGGGTAATGGTCATCGTCATGCTCTTGTCATCGCGCTCCATGTCGATGTCAGCCACGTCGCTGAGATCGGTGTCCTCGTTGCCACTGGTGATATTCTTGATGGCATCCACCAGAGGACCGAGCGAAGAATTGCCACTGCCCGATGCGGTCGTAGCTTGTCCGTCCTGTACGATGGTGAATTTCTCGCCATCGGTGACGAGCTTGTCCTTGCCGCCATTGGTCGAGATGCACATCTTGGCAGGCTTCTTGAAGTAGAAGGTGCCCGTCGTGACCTGATCCTTGGCAAGCATCGTATTGTGGGTGGTCTTCTTGACCGAAGCCGTCATCGAATTGATTTTTTTGTAGCCCTCCATGGCCTGCTTCATCACGTCCTGGTCCTGTGCCTGGACAGTCGAAACCGTTGTCGTAAGGGCTGCAATCGAGGCCACAAGGGCCAAAGCAACTATGCGGATGATTCTTTTCATTTTTCTTTTTTCTTTTTGAGTTATTCAAATATAGTCACTATAGTAACTATAGTCACTATAAAAATATAGGAACTATCCCCATCAAGTATAAAGCCCGCCATTAATGCTGATGACGTTGCCCGTAATGTATCCTGCCTGGGGCGAAGCCAGGAAGGCAACGAGCTCGGCCACCTCCTCGGGCTGGCCAAATCGGTTGGCGGGGATGGTCTTCTTGAGGGCAGCCTCGTCGAGGCCCTCCACCATGTCGGTCTTGATGAAGCCGGGAGCCACGGCATTGACGGTGATGTTCTTGCGGGCAACCTCCTTGGCAAGAGCCTTGGTGGCAGCCACAAGGCCACCCTTCGCTGCGCTGTAGTTGGTCTGGCCCTGCATACCCATGATGCCGCTCACGCTGGCCATGTTGATGATGCGTCCGAACTTGTGGAACTGCATCTGGGGAATGAGTGGAGCTGTGACGTTGTAGAAGCCGCCAAGTGTCACGTTGATGACGCTGTACCAGTCTTCGGCTGGCATAAGGGCCATCAGGTTGTCGCGACGAATGCCTGCATTGTTGACCACGACCTCGATGTATTCCTCCTCGTGGGCCTTCTGCCAGGCCTCAAGGGCGGTCTTGACCTGCTCAGCGTCGCCCACATTGAACTGCAGCATCTCGCCGTCGCTGCCTGCCTCACGCACCAGGCGGAGTGTCTCTTCAGCAGCATCGGTGCGACTCACATAATTAATAATAATACGATAGCCCAACTGTGCCAACTTGACACTCACAGCACGTCCAATGCCGCGGCTACCTCCAGTGACTAAAGCGTATTTCATATCTCGTAATTAACAATTAATAATTTACAAATGACAATTGTCATCATTTACCATATCTTTGACCAAAGAAATCCCCAAAGGTTTAACCCTCCCGTTTCCGTCAGCAGCCGTGTTTCCGTCAGCAGCCATGCATGGCTGCCTCTTCCTCACCTCGTCTGCGTGATCTCCCACGCCGCCTGCTTGCCGATGATTTCAGACACCGTGAACAGCGAAGTCATCGTCACGCCAAGCAAGCCATGCAACGTGAGGCTTTGTCCCGTGAGGAAAAGATTGGGGATAGGCGTCTTGGCCGACAGCAGGGTCATCATTGGATTATGATAGTCCTTGCGCACGCCGTAGCACGAGCCATTGGGAGTGAGCGTATAGTCGCGGTAGGTCAAGGGTGTCGAAGTGTAATGCGCCTCCACCTTGCTGTGGAGATCGGGAATGAAGCGCTCGGCCAGGGCCACGCACTCCTCGTAGAGGCGTTCTTTCATCGCCTTGTAGTCCTCGCCGCGATGTCCGACAGTCGTATCGGCCCACTGCGAGATCTTCTCCCACGGCAAGGGAGTGAGGATGTCGAGAATGCGCGCATCGTCGCCCTCGATGGGACAGCGGCACGAGATCAGGCAGCCTTGCACGGGGCCATCCTCCTCGAAGTAGGTCCACACGTTCGGCTTCATATAGACGTACTGGTTCCAGTTGAAGTACTTCAACGTACCCGGCTTGATGATCAGCGAAGTGGTGAACATGCCGTAGGTATTCTCGAGCCGATGGATGCGGTTCTTATAGACCTTCTTCATCTTCGTCGATTCCTTCACCAGATCGACCGTGACGGCAGGATGCGCATTGCTGATGAAGTAGGTACCTTCGTACATTTCACCGTTCTTGCAGCGCGCAGCCACCAGTTGTCCATCCTTTTCGATGAGTTCCTCGACTTCGGCATCGCAGATCACCTCGCCACCCATCGCCTCAATCTGTTCCATCAGTCGGTCCACGATGAGGTTTCCATCGCCACGCAGGCGATAGGAACCCTGGATGAACGAATTGTTGCCCTGTGCGAAATTGTAGAGGGGCAAAGTGTCCTTGGCAAGCTCCATCTTGAGCGACGAACCGCTCAGTACATTGATCAGCAGCTCGTCGTGGAACGTCTCGTGCAGGAAATCGTAGGTGCTCGAGGCAAAGAGCGACTGGGTGAAGAAGTCCACCTCGTCGCGCGGCAGGATGGCATCATAGAGGTGGTCACACACCTCGCACATCACCTCGCAGTACTTCTTCAGGCCTTCACGCTCCTGCGGAAAATCCTGAGCCAACGTCTCCACAAAGGAATCGTGTCCCTCGGCATAGCGGAATGTCCGGTCGCCAATGGTCACGCGGTCGAAGCCCGTCGGGTCGAGGTGCTGCCAGGGCAGATCCATCAGACCCATGTACTTGAACGGCGCATAGAGGCAGCCGCCCT
Organism: Bacteroidales bacterium; assembly: GCA_016286775.1. Lineage (GTDB taxonomy): Bacteria > Bacteroidota > Bacteroidia > Bacteroidales > UBA3663 > Liminaster. The sequence continues at coordinate 714 of JAEEUA010000026.1, read as the reverse complement.
CGCCAATGCCTCCCACGTAGTGCATACCCGTGTCGAGCAGTTCGCCATGGCGCTTGAAGCTCTGCATGCAGCCGCCCGGCTGGTGCTGTCGCTCCAGTATCACGACCTTCATGCCCCGCTTGGCCAGGATGAAGCCGCACTCCAGTCCTCCCAAGCCCGACCCAACTATGACAACATCATATTTCATAATCAAAACCTTTCTTTATCCGGTTTTTGTCAGCAGCCATCCTTGGCTGCTTCTTATCCCTTCTTACCCCGTTTGTTTTCGTCAGCAGCCATCCATGGCTGCTTCTTATTTCCCGTTCCCGTCAGCAGCCGTGTATGGCTGCCTCCTAATCCTTCTTCTTCGACAGCCGCCTATACAGGAACGGCTCCACCACATAGGCAAACAGCACAGCCGCAATCATGCCGACCAGCGTGGCAAAACCCACCGATCTGATGGCAGGATGCACGGCAAAGTTCATCGAACCAACGGTCACGATCAGCGCCAGGGCCGAGAAGAGGATAGCCGTCTTATGGTAGGCCAGCAGCTTGTTATGGCGTGTGTCGGCGCCTCCCTTCCCGATCAGGCCGTTCATCACGAAGATCGAATAATCGACACCGATGCCGAAGATGAACGTCGAGATGATGATGTTGATCAGGTTGAACCGTATGCCGAAGATGTTCATCGCACCGAGCACGATGATCCACGAGATGACGATGGGCAGGAAGCAG